>CAYNKF010000314.1:0-3470 GCA_964397705.1 uncultured Balneolaceae bacterium
CGCCAACAATATAGGTCTCCCCCGATTTTCCCTCATTAAAAACCAAGTCCAATGCGCGGCAATGCTCCTCGACAAAAAGCCAATCACGTACATTTTCTCCTTTACCATAAACAGGAATATCATCATGGTTAAGAGCTGTACGAATAACAGTCGGAATTAGTTTTTCATCGTGCTGATGCGGACCAAAATTATTAGAGCAATTGGTGGTAACCACATTCATTCCGTAGGTATGATAGTATGATCGGATAATGAAATCGCTGCCCGCCTTTGATGCCGAGTACGGCGAATTAGGGGCATATGGTGATTCTTCTGAAAAAGCGCCCTGTTCCCCCAGCTCTCCGTACACCTCATCAGTAGAAACGTGCAAAAATCGATTATTCTGCCAACGTTCCTCATCTTCTTTCCAAAACTGTCGCAATTCTTCAATCAGATTAAACGTCCCCACGACATTTGACTGAATAAACGGTTCCGGACCTTTGATAGAGTTATCTACATGCGATTCTGCGGCAAGATGAAAAACTCCTTCGGGCTTATAACTTCGAATAATATCCCGCACAGCATCACGATCTACAATATCCAGCTTTTTGAAAGTATAACGATTCGAATTTTTAATCTCGGTTAAATAGGATGGATCGGACGCATAGCCAAGTTTATCAATATTAAGCAACTCATAATTGGGATACTTCTCGTGCAAATACAGCAGCAAATTAGATCCGATGAATCCCGCCCCGCCTGTGACTAATATTCTCATTTTAACCTTTAGTTATAAATTTAAACTATTCGTTCTTATTCTCTTGTCCTGTGAAATACGATTTGAGCCGCTTCTTTACAAACATCTTTCCATAGTGTGTCTTCAGATATTTTTCACGTCTTATAGCATCATCCTGATTCCTGCAAGCTTCAAAATAGATCAGTTTTAAAGGTCTGCGATGCTTGGTTGATTGTACCTTTCCTGCCTGATGTCGCTCAAATCGTGATTGCAAATCTTCGGTATACCCTGTATACCAATTGCCGTCTTTCTGGCTTTGCAAAACATATATATAGTAAAACGTGCTCATAAACCCTCTGCAATCATTTCACGGGATGAATCCCGCCCCGCCTGTGACTAATATTCTCATTTTAACCTTTAGTTATAAATTTAAACTATTCGTTCTTATTCTCTTGTCCTGTGAAATACGATTTGAGCCGCTTCTTTACAAACATCTTTCCATAGTGTATATAAATGCTTTTAGCCCCATAAATACTCTACATTCATATCACGGGGTTAGACCCACCTTTTACTAATCAAAGAGCTTGTTATACTAAGGAATTGTGTCATTCTGAACTTGTTTCAGAATCCTAAGTGGCCTTGGTAGTGTTAAAGCAAGATCATAAAATAAATTTAAGATGACATAGTGGTGTAGCAAAGATCTCTAATATATCATTGTTGACCTAATTTTTTAAAGGTTTCATTCACTATGATTCATTAGTTTTCTGAAATACCATTTGAGCCTCCCTTTTTCAAATATCCATCCCATAATAAGTAGATGAATATTATCGAGTTCCACTAAAGTTGTATTTTTGCTGCAGATAGCCTTACTTAGGAATATTTATTATTTCAAATCGGGATATCGGGATCCTCTTAACCTAATACTATTATTATGCAGACGACTACGACCACCCTTTTTAATAAGGCAGAGAGATGGTGTGCCTATATATTTACAACCGCTTTTATTTTCACCTTCCTGCTTCTGATGACATTTGCTCCCTATCAGAGTACTGCCCAGCAAAGTCTTGCCTCCTATCCGCTATCACTGGACCTAAACCTAGGTAGTGGACTCATTGGAAATCCCAGCGTCAGCCCGGCCTTTCAGCCTGAGTTGGGCTTCAGTTATATGCCGGGAAAACTGGGAGCAGGCTTGAATGCAGGTTTTATCTCCTATAACTCTTCCTTCAATGCCGATCAATATGCATCAGGATTTGAAGATTTTACCTCCATTACTAAAAATGGCGAAAAATGGACTTCCTTTTTTATGGGAATAGGCCCACGTTTTGAATTCGGCAGTGGCAGCCGCTTGCCAATAACCTTTCGCAGCAGTCTTGACCTGGCTCTTACCTATAATTCACCTCCGAAATCATCTGTTGATTTTAATGATCCCACCGGTAGCTATGGGGATAGTCAGCTGCAACTTTCCGGTTTTAATCCCGGAGATAACTATAGTAAGTGGTCAACTTCTCTTCGTCCGGAGTTTCAAATACAGTTTAGCCCCGGTGGAAGTGACCGCTTTGCCATCAACGTGACAACCGGCATTCAGCATCGCCTCACCAAAAATGAATTTACCTATACCCAGAAAGACCTTAGCAAAGTGCGGAGGATGGACAATCCCCAAGAGATGTTTTTCCAATTTGATAATGCCCCGGAAATCCAGCGAAGCGCTGCTCCCCCGCAGACAAACTTCTTTACTTCAGTGGGTATTAAAATAAAATTTGGTAAACATAAGGGCATGTCTGCTCCAGCACAGGACTATAATTCCAGTAGATCCAACAAACCAAATACGATCGCCGATGGTGTAGGCGACGGTGATGCGGATAGTGATGGAGACGGCATAGATGATGCAATCGAAACAGCTCAGGACTATAATGCAGCCCGATCGAATAAACCGACATCACGTGCTGGTGATATCGGTGATTGCGATGATTCGGATAGCGACAGGTGTATTAAGCCGGGTGAAAGGTCCTCAAATGATGCTGACTCTGATGCTGACGGTATAGATGATGGTACGAATAAAACAACACCACCAACCACAGATGTCTATATAGATGGGAAATTGCATAAAATTTGTAATAGAGCGCCCGAAATGGACCCGATTAGTCAATCGGCCACGTACTCCGAATTTCAAGAATGGTTGGCACACTGTGAGAACTATGGCACAGGTGATGTTGGAGACTATCCGCCGGTGGACGAGGCTTATTCGCAATTTACCTCTCGCGTTAACTTGAAGGAAAGATTCGACCTGACAGGCACGATCATAACAACCGGTTCGGTTATAATAAGCTCACATCCTGACAGTCCCATTTACGAAGGTGATGCTATTGGGGGAGAAAACATCCTGAATAAAGGTGAGATGAATGATAGCAGTGAGGATGATTTCAATAGTGCAGGTGTAAACAGTCCTATTTATGAAATGGCTGATGCCGGTGGAAACGGAGATGGTGATAACAATACTGATCCGCTTCCCTCACAAATATATGATATGCAACCAAGTTCGTATTGTGTGGAAGTAGCAACGATGAAGATGTCCACCAACTCCCAAAAGGCCATGAGAAATAGCCAGAATGGAGACATGAATACTGATGACACTGCCATGGCTACTAGTCATAACGCCAGCCGCTCGAACCGCTCTTCCGGTATTATAAATGATGATACTAATACCGGAGATATTGACACGGAAAGTGACAGCACCGGTATAGCTCCTGCAACTAGTCATAAT
>CAYNKF010000315.1:0-3445 GCA_964397705.1 uncultured Balneolaceae bacterium
TGTTTTTATTTTCTTTTGGTTCGGGTGGATCACAACAAGAAATTAAAATTGATGGTTCTGGTACCGTTTATCCTATTACTGAAGCCGTGGCCGAAGAATTTAGAAAAGTAGATCCGGATATCAGGGTTTCTGTTGGTTCATCAGGATCGGGTGCCGGGTTTAAAAAGTTTACTCGAGGAGAAACGGATATTTCAAATTCTTCTCGCGAGATATCTGAAGAGGAAAAAGCGTTGGCTGAAGAAAATGGCATCGAATATCAGCAATTTTCTATTGCATTAGATGGTATTTCGATTGTTGCTCATCCCGACAACGACTGGGTTGAGACACTTACCCCAGAAGAACTTAATGAAATATGGAAGGCTGACAGTGAAGTTCAGCAGTGGAGCGATATTCGCGAGGGATGGCCGGATGAAGATATTCGTCTTTACGGGCCAAATACTGCTCATGGTACATATGACTTTTTTACTGAAGTAATTAATGGAGAATCAGGCGCCAGCCGGACTGATTATAATGCAGTGGCTGATTATAATGTAGCTGTACAAGGCATATCCTCTGATAAATATTCTCTCGGTTATTTTGGATTGGCCTATTACGAAGAGAATGCGGATCAGCTGAAACTAATTGGAATTGATGCCGGAGACGGTGCTGTTGAGCCATCGCTTGAAACTGTGAAAAACAATACATACAAGCCGTTGTCACGGTCGTTATATATCTATGTAGCCAAGAAAGCCGCGAAACGTCCGGCCGTACAAAAATTTGTAGAATTTTATTTTGATAATGCCGGAGAATTGGCTCAGGATGTGGGGTATGTACCCATGCCAGAAGAGGATATAGAAGAGCAGAAATCAGCATTTCACAGCTTTGCCTCTGATACGGTAGCAGTAAACTAATTAATTAAAGTTCTCTGCTCACTTACTCAGATTTAGAATGAGCGGAGGACTTAATCATTAACCCGGCTCATGAATATCAAAGAGAAAATCATTGAGAAGGTTCTGGCCCTCTGTGCCCTGATAACCATTCTCACCACTATTGGTATTGTTGGGGTGTTATTATATGAGGCCATTGGTTTTTTTCGGGAAGTTCCAATTACAGATTTCTTAACCGGCACCGAGTGGACACCATTATTTGCAGATAAGAACTATGGGATTCTGCCTCTGGTATCTGGTACGTTGCTAACTACTTTTATTGCCATAGCCGTTGCCTTGCCGGTTGGATTGACTATTGCCATTTATTTGAATGAATATGCTCCCAAACGGTTCAAAAAGGTCCTAAAGCCACTTCTTGAAGTTTTAGCTGTAGTGCCTACCGTAGTGTACGGTTTCTTTGCATTGATGATTGTAACGCCTTTTCTAAAACTGTTTATACCAGATTTATCCGGATTCAATGCGCTCTCTCCGGGTATTGTGATGGGAATTATGATTATTCCCTTTGTCTCGTCCTTAAGTGAGGATGCATTAGCTGCGGTTCCCGATTCGTTGCGGCAGGCTTCTTACGGGATGGGATCAACGCGCTTTCAAACGGCTTTTCGAGTAATGGTCCCTGCGGCTTCGTCGGGAATTATGGTATCGATTATATTGGCGCTTTCTCGTGCTATAGGTGAAACGATGATTGTAGCTATAGCAGCAGGACAAACACCGGTATTTACCTTTGATCCTACGGTGCCCATTGAAACGATTACTGCTTATATCGTCAAAGTTAGCTCGGGTGATGTGCCCCAGGGAACTGTTGCTTATCAAACCATATTTGCCGCGGGTATTACTTTGTTTGTGGTCACATTTATCTTGAATAACATCAGTTATTGGATTAAAAACAGGTATCAGGAAAAGTATGAATAACGCTAGGATCAACAGATTAAAAGACAAGGCGTTTAAATATCTGGGTATCTTTTCCAGTATTATTGGGATTGTTATCCTTGCTATTTTTATAGGTTTTGTAATATATATGGGCGTTCAACGTCTAAGCTGGGATTTTATCGTCCAGTTACCATCACGATTTGCCGAGGAGTCTGGTATATATACCGCTTGGATGGGTACCGTTTGGATTATGGTATTTACAACGCTAATCTCATTTCCACTGGGTGTGGGCGCCGGCATATATTTAGAAGAATACGCTAAGCAAAATCGATGGAGTACTTTTCTTGAAATTAATATTTCAAACCTGGCCAGCGTACCGTCAATTATTTATGGTCTGTTGGGACTAGGGGTTTTTGTCCGCATGATGCATATGGGCAATAGTATCTTGGCAGGGGCACTTACATTATCGCTATTGATTTTGCCGATCATTATTGTCTCTACACGAGAAGCCATTAAAGCCGTTCCAAGTTCTATCCGGGATGCCTCTAATGCGTTGGGTGCATCTAAGTGGCAAACGATTTGGCACCAAATATTACCGGCTTCTTTTGGGGGTATTTTGACGGGCGTAATCCTGGCATTATCGCGTGCGATTGGAGAAACAGCACCTCTCATTGTGGTTGGAGCCTTGGTATATGTACCTTTTGCGCCACAAAATCCGTTGGATGAATTTACGGTATTACCGGTACAAATTTATAACTGGGTATCGCGTCCGCAGGAAGAGTTTATAATCAATGCGGCAGCCGCTATTATCGTACTTCTGGGGATTACCTTTATTATGAATGGCATAGCGGTTTATTTGCGTAACAAATGGCAAAGCAAAATGGAGTGGTAATCACGAACTTTTAATTTTTAGTGATCAGCATGGACTCAGAAACTACAAGTCAACAATCCCAAACATTACAAGTGGAAACAAAGCCAAAGCTTAACCCAAACAATCGTTCTTTTAAGTTACAGGCTAAAAATGTGGATGTTTTTTATGATGATTTTCAGGCTATTAAGAATATAAGTCTGGACATCGTCGAAAATTCAATTACGGCTTTTATTGGTCCGTCGGGATGTGGGAAATCTACATTTTTGCGATTGTTTAACCGCATGAATGACAATATAGATGGTTTTCACATGAATGGTAAGATCCTGATGGACAACCGAAATATCTATGATGAGTCCATTAAAGTAGAAGAGCTTCGGAAAACCGTTGGAATGGTTTTTCAAAAACCGAATCCGTTTCCCAAATCTATCTATGAAAATGTAGCTTATGGGTTACGTATACAGGGTGTTAAAGATGAAGAGTTTATCGAAAGTCGAGTCATTGAATCTCTGAAACAGGCAACACTTTACAGTGAAATAGAAAATAATCTAGAAAAACAGGCGCTCTCATTATCGGGTGGTCAGCAGCAAAGGCTTTGCATAGCTCGAGCATTGGCAGTAAAACCCTCTGTTTTATTGATGGATGAGCCTACTTCAGCACTGGATCCTATTTCCTCCGGTAAAATTTCAAACACATATTGCGCCAATTCCTGATCATGCGTGACCAGAACGCCCGCGGAATCCGATCCGTGCTCGGCTTCGTTCAACACATCCAAAACCGTATT
>CAYNKF010000316.1:0-3438 GCA_964397705.1 uncultured Balneolaceae bacterium
AGATCGCAAACCCGAACAGGATCCCAACCGGTTTCGCAAAGAAACAGGATTTCCATCACCTGCACGCAATCATTTTGAAAAAATGCCCTTGCTGGATGAGTATATCATAAAACGACCGGCCGCTACGTTCTTTATGCGTATAAAGGGTGAAGGACTTAATAGCATTGGAATTTTTTCGGATGATATTCTCGTTGTAGACCAGTCAATAAAGCCCGATTCTACTCATCTTATAGTAGCAATACTTGAAGGCAAAGTGACCGTTCGCAAACTAATCGAAGAGAATGGCAGTATTTTCTTAACGAGCGAGAATAAACAAACTGACAAGCAAAAAATTACGAGCGAAACTGATTTTGAAAACTGGGGTTTGGTTACACATACCATCCACAAATATACTTAATTATGAGCACCTTTGATCCTGAAACATTTGAGTTGAAATTCGCAATTGCTGATATTGGCACTGATCTATATGTGAAGGGTAACGGTCAATTTTATATCAAAGATATTGCAAAGGAGGTTGATCTCACCCCGGCAGAGGTTTTTAATTATTTTCCCAATAAAAAATCGATTCTCGAATTTTATTACGCTTCCCTGGTCATACGCTATGAAATAATGATTGCTGAGATCGATAGTTTTGAGTCGTATACGTTGAGCGAAAAATTTTCGAACTTTGCGTTTACCAGTTTTGACATGCTTCAAGAAAAAGAAGCTTTTGTAGAGGCCACGCTCTCAGAATATATTCTCAATAGTTTTACCAAAACGGATTTTGAAAAAGAACTGGAGCGAATAATAAAGCAATTTCTCCAAAACGACGACCACCTATCGATTGCATCTACCCTTGTTTTAAACTCTTATTCTTACGCTTTTCTACGCAGGCAATTTCTAGAACTGCTTCGATTCTGGATAAATGATACCAGTGAAGATAAGGAGCTTAGCATGGAGCTTACCGACAAATCTACTGCTGTTCTCGAAGAGCTAATGTATAATCCTGTTCTGGATAAAAGCTTTGATCTTGCAAAATTTGTGAATGCAAATAGAAAAGCTTTTATCAAAAATATCCCCATTGTAAAACAACTCTGTTCTAAAATAGAAATACGATAAGTTATGAGTAATGATTTTCCATCCTCCAAACTTGAGCGCGGTAAAATATTTGCAAAAACCGGACTCAAAGTTGGGACGAACTACGCTAAACGATACCTCAAGAAATCAGTCGGTAAAAAGGAATCTGAAAAGGAAGGCAAGCAGTTCCATACACAGAATGCACGAGAGGTATTCAATGAATTCACGAAACTCCGTGGTACAGCTCTTAAGATTGCTCAATCGCTGAGTATGGATGAAGGAATGCTACCCGAAGAATTTGCCGAGGTGATGAGCGAATCCCAATATAGTGTGCCTCCCATCAACAAGGCACTGGCGCGATCCATAATCAAAAAAGAGCTTGGTGATTATCCCGAAAACCTATTTGCCCATTTCAATACTGAAGCTATAGCCGCCGCATCCATTGGACAGGTACATGAAGCCCGACTTAAGAACGGACAGAAAGTGGCAGTTAAGATTCAGTATCCAAATGTGAAAAATACCATCCACTCGGATATGTCGATGGCAAAAACACTCATGAAAAGAATCGTTAGCGGCAACGGTAACTTCGATAAATATTTTGAAGAAATTGAACAAACGCTGATGGAAGAGACCAATTATCATCAGGAGGCAGCGTATCTAAGATATTTCAATAAACGCTTTTCTGAAGGTGATATCATCACTCCTGAATATGTAGAAGAACTATCTACCGGCAAGGTATTAACGATGACCTTCATTGAAGGTCAACATCTTAAAGAGTTTTTGGCTAAAAACCCAAGCCAGGAAGAGCGCAATCACTTTGGCCAATTGCTCTGGGATTTCTTTCACGATCAAGTTGAACAACGAAACTTTATTCACGCTGATACTCATCCGGGTAACTTTTTCTTTCGGGATGATGCAAAGTTGGGGGTAATTGATTTTGGTTGTGTTAAAAAGTTTTCTGAGGAATTTACACACAACTATATGCAGCTGTTACCAAAGCATCTAAAGCAAAATGACGAAGAAATCCGTAAACTCTATTTAAAGTTGGACATCATCAAAGAAAACCCTAAAAATCCAGAGGCTGAAGAAGAGTTTTACCAGTTTTGCAAATCTTATGGCGATACTTTCGCCAAGCCATATATGGGTGATCAGTTCGATTTCGGTGATCCGGAATTTAAACAAAAAATAACCCGATTCTCTCGAGAGTTACCCATCCAGAATGAGCCTCGCGGCGATAAAAACTTCATCTACAGTACGAAAGTCCACATGGGACTTTACAGTATTTTGATGAAGCTAAAAGCCCAGATTAATACTGAACGAAGCAAAAGACTCACCCATAATATGGTTGATACTATGAGCCGAGAAAAACAGGGCTAGCATTTTCTAAAAAAAATTAGCCTGAGGTAGACCCTCAGGCTAAGAATTTAGAAATGAAGTAATAATTTATTCCTGAATATTATTCAAATATTTGAAGAAATCGCTATTTGTTGAAAGAATAAGCGAGGTTTTCTCATCTAAAGATTTATTATACGACTCCATCGTCCTGGTAAAGTTATAGAGCTCACGTGCTGCATTCGTCTGATTATAAGCTTCTGCGTAAATAGCTGTCGCACGGGCATCTGCCTCACCCCGAATTTCCTCTGCTTCGCGAAATGCCTCCGATTCTATGGTCTGCAATTCGCGCTCTTTTTCACCGTTTATCCGGGCAGCCTCACCTTCACCTTCTGACCGAAATTTATCGGCAATACGGTTACGTTCACTAATCATTCGATCGTAAACGGTTTGGCGTACATCCTCAACGTAGTTAATTCGTTTAAAACGAAAGTCGAGTACCTTTAGACCCAAGTCAGAAGCTCGTTCGTTGGCCAACTGCTGAATCATAGTTTGGATAGAATCGCGACCAACGGAAATATTGACCAGCGTATCTTCTACAATTTCCGTAATGGTAGCATCTGATTTGGGATCACGATTTGAGGTACGTACTACCTCTACAAGATCATGCGAAGCTACTGCATTTCGTGTTTCCCCATCCAAAATGTCATCAAGACGAGATTGTGCTCCTCGTTCGTCACGTAATCGCTTAAAAAACTGAAGCGGATCCGTTATTTGCCAGCGGGCATAAGTGTCTACAAAAATGAACTTTTTATCCTTCGTTGGGACCTGATTTCGATCGCCATCCCATTCCAGATATCGCTCATCAAAGTAGTGAGCTCGCTGAATAAACGGAATTTTAAATTTCATACCGGGATCAGTAACTGTCTCTCCTACAGGATCGCCAAACTGTGTAACGACCACCTGCTCAGTTTCGTCCACGATATAAAAGCCATCAAATGCTATAAGAAATAATACTGTAGAAGAATTTAAGAAATTAACACCCAGTGG
>CAYNKF010000317.1:0-3435 GCA_964397705.1 uncultured Balneolaceae bacterium
CGATGTTGGCTCGCAGTTCATACGGTCCCTATTCGCGGGCGATGGTGCGTATCTGTAAAGAAGAAAGCTTTCACAAGAAGCAGGGGTACGAAATGGTTGCTAAAATGGCGGATGGTACTCCTGAGCAACAGGAGATGATCCAAGATGCGGTTAACCGTTGGTGGTGGCCAACATTGATGATGTTTGGCCCACACGACGATGACTCACCCAATAGTGCTGAACTTATTAAATGGGGCGTTAAGTCAAAAACCAATGACGAACTTCGTCAAAGCTTTGTAGATCGCCATGTTGCCGAAGCCCATGAGGTAGGTATCGAAATTCCTGACCCGAATTTGAAATATAATGAAGAAACCGGGCATTGGGAGTTTGGTGAAATTGACTGGGATGAGTTTTGGAATGTTGTGAAGGGTAATGGTCCTATGAATAAAGAACGCATGAAAGCACGTCGTGAAGCACATGAAAATGGCAAATGGGTTCGTGAGGCGGCAGAAGAGTATGCCCGAAAACAGAAATTGAGTAAAGAAAAAGCCAGCTAGTAATTTTTTAATACATATTAAACTCAGCATAGGCTTTTAAAGTTAAATTATATTCTGAATAACAGCTTAAAATGAGCAACGATAAAAAATCTGAAAAAGAAGATACACAATGGCCACTTTGGGAAGTATTTACCCAACCCAGAGACGGAAAACCCCACGAACATGCCGGTAGCTTGCATGCTCCTGATGCCGAAAAAGCTTTGGAAAATGCTCGGGATGTATATGCACGCCGCAAGGAAGCCGTAAATATTTGGGTAGTGCCAAGCGACCAGATAGTAGCCTCTAAAGGAGAAGATAAAGGGCCTTTTTTCGATCCGGCCGATGACAAACCCTATCGGCATCCGCAATTTTACAGTGTACCCCGAGTTTCAAAACGACGATCATGAGTACAGCTACAAAGTCTAAAGAATTAACAAAGCAAGAAGCACTTTTTGAATACCTGGTTCGCTTGGCCGATGACCGCCTTATTTTAGGACATCGTCTTTCTGAATGGTGTGGACACGGCCCTATCCTTGAAGAAGATATAGCCCTAGCTAATATTGCATTGGATTATATCGGTCACGCTGCCAATCTTTATGAATATGCCGTTGAGGTTGAAGGAGAAGGACGTCACCGCGACGATTTAGTTTATTTCCGCAATGATGTTGAGTACAAGAATTTAAAAATAACAGAACTACCTAAAGGCGATTTTGGCTTCACTATTGCCCGTCAGTTTTTGTTCTCTTCGTATAGCTATTATTTATACCAGTTATTGTCTGATGTTGAGGACGAACAGTTCCGCGGAATGGTTGAAAAACATTTTAAAGAAATAAAATATCACCTGCGTCACAGTCGTGAATGGGTATTACGACTCGGTGATGGCACGGAAGAAAGCCACGAACGCATCCAAGATGCTTTTAATGATATTTGGACCTATATTGGAGAATTATTCCATCAAGATGAAGTCAATGAATTATTACAGGATAATAATCTGGCTGCCAATACCGAAACCTTCAAATCTGACTGGAAAGATTTGGTTTCAGATACACTGGCCGAGGCAACATTGGAAGTTCCAGATTTTGATCAATTTATGGTGGAAGGCAGTCGCAAAGGATTACATACCGAACATTTGGGGCATCTGCTGGCAGAAATGCAGCACTTGCGTCGTTCTTATCCAGATGCAGACTGGGAGTAACTATTAGTTGTTAGTTTATTTTAGTAATAGGGATCCTCAAAATAATAGCTCGTTAACAAAATGTTATGGCTACTAAAATAACGTATAACAAAGATAAAATCTGGGATCTGCTTGCGGATGTCAAAGACCCGGAAATCCCTGTACTTTCTATTATCGATCTTGGGATTGCAAGAGAGGTTACCATTGAAGAAGAAAAAATAATTGTCCGTATTACCCCCACCTATTCCGGATGTCCTGCCATGAAGGCTATCGAGCAGGAAATCGAGAAAACACTTAAAATAAACGGCATCCAAAACTTCGAAATTAATAAAGATTTTTCGGAGACCTGGACCACTGATTGGATGTCGGATGATGCCAAGAAGAGACTAAAAGAGTACGGCATCGCTCCTCCCGGTAAAACGGAAGATGATGATGACTTTTTAAAAAACCTTAAAGGCTCGAGCCGGGTTATTCCTTGTCCGTATTGCGATTCCACAAATACCGAGCTGCAAAGTGAGTTTGGCTCTACAGCATGTAAGTCACAATATTACTGTCACGATTGTGAGGAGCCCTTTGAACATTTTAAATGTATTTAGCAATTATAGATTTAGGCAAACAGCCTGATTTGTCAGATCCGTTCTAATAAGAGGCTAAAAATTATTAAATCACATGAGTAAATATATTTCTACCTCTCTTGAAAACAAGATTTTGACAATTTCCTTAGATCGCCCTGATAAGCTCAATAGCTTTATTGAACCAATGGCAAAAGAGTTGCAACAGGAATTAACCAATGCAACAAGAAATGAAGGCGTTCGCTGTGTGTTACTTACAGGAAAAGGTAAAGCTTTTTCTGCGGGGCAAGATCTGCCTGAAGTTGTCGACAAAGGAGATGATTATGAACTCGGAGAAACGGTACGCAAAAGCTACAATCCTATCATAAATGCCATTCGAGAATTGGACAAACCTGTGGTCTGTGCCGTTAACGGAACAGCCGCGGGTGCCGGTGCTAATATCGCACTGGCCTGTGATCTGGTGTTGGCTTCAAAAGAATCCGTTTTCGTTCAATCATTCAGCAAAATCGGTCTAATTCCGGATAGTGGCGGCACCTTTTTTCTGCCGCGTCTGGTCGGACTTCAACGAGCTAATGCTATGTATCTGCTTGACGAAAAAATAACTCCCGAAAAAGCCGAAGAAGTTGGGCTCATTTATAAAGCTATAGAAGCTGACAAGCTGATGGAAGAAGCCCAATCTATTTGTCAAAAGTTAGCGCAAATGCCTACTAAGGGGTTTGCACTTTACAAAGAGGCTATCAATCAGTCCCTATCTAATGATTTGGATGAGCACCTTGAACTGGAAGCTGACCTTCAAACCGAGGCCGGCAAAACCGACGACTATCACGAAGGTGTACAGGCATTTCTGGAGAAGCGTGATCCGGATTTTAAGGGGCAATAAAACTATTCTCTAATCAATGAACTTGAGTTGGTTTTAGGATTGAATTCATTATTTTCAGAGTGCAAGAATTTGAAATAATTATTACAAAAAATGAAAGATGAGACTATTGGTGTAGTGGGTGCTGGCACCATGGGACAAGGCATTGCCCAAATTGCATCCCAAAACAATCACAAAGTTTATTTATATGATGCCTATCCCGATCAGCTGGGCAAAGCCAAACACGCCCTCCGAAAAATTCTGCAACGACAGGTCGAAAAAGAACGCATGAGTCAGGAAGAAGTGGATGGAATTATG
>CAYNKF010000318.1:0-3420 GCA_964397705.1 uncultured Balneolaceae bacterium
TGGGCACCGGTGATCGCGAGCTTCACCACCAGTTTGACTCGATGAGTAATCGCTTTATCGGTTATTTTGATGCTACCTTGGATTATAATGAATCACTTGCACATCAGATTTATGCAGGCAGCGACTTTATGATTATGCCTTCGCGCGTGGAACCCTGTGGGCTCAATCAAATGTATTGTATGCGCTATGGAACTGTCCCCATCGTACGAAATGTTGGGGGCTTGAAAGATACCGTCATAGATATCAGCAGAGATGATGGTTATGGATTTACCTTCAATGATTTTACCTTTCACGCAGCACATGATGCCATACAAAGAGCCATAGATTTGTTTAAAGACGGACGAAAAATGGCGGGTATTCGTAAAAGAATTATGAATTTAGATTTTTCTTGGAATGCCTCGGCTAAAGAATATATTAAAATGTATACCGAGCTGATTGAACAGTAAATAAATTATAGAAACTATATTTATGCGTAAAAAAGTAATTGCAGTAATTTTAGGCGGTGGACAGGGTACACGATTGTTTCCATTAACCAAGATGCGGTCGAAACCTGCCGTACCGGTGGCCGGCAAATATCGATTGGTAGATATACCTATTTCGAACTGTATTAACTCTGGTGTTCGTCGCATATATGTACTTACTCAATTTAATTCAGCCTCGCTGAATCGACACATCAAAAACTCCTATAATTTTGATGTGTTCAGCCGAGGCTTTGTGGATATTCTGGCTGCGGAGCAAACTCCTCACAGTAAAAACTGGTACCAGGGTACGGCTGATGCAGTACGGCAGTCCATTCACCACATGGAAAACCACAGCCACGAGCATGTGCTTATTTTGTCCGGGGATCAGCTCTATCAGATGGACTATCGCAAGATGATGAAAAAGCACGAAGATAATGATGCGGATATTACCATTGGTACGATTCCTGTTGTTGCCGAGGATGCTACCGGCTTTGGTATCATGAAAACAAATAAGGAAGGCTTTATTGAAAGCTTTGTTGAAAAGCCTGATTATGAAGAACTTGACAAGTGGAAGTCAGATACCCCCGAAAAATTTAAAAAGGACGGAAGGGAATATCTGGCTTCTATGGGTATTTACATCTTTAAAAAAGATATCCTCAACGACCTGTTTGATGAGTATGAAGACGCTACCGATTTCGGTAAAGAAATTATCCCTGAGGCAATAAAAGAAGACTACCAGGTACAAAGTTATGAGTTTGATGGTTACTGGACTGATATCGGTACGATAAAATCATTTTTTGAAGCGAATCTTGCGCTTACTGACGACCTGCCCCAGTTTAACCTATACGACAACGAGGACTTTATTTATACGCATGCCCGCATGCTTCCCGCATCTAAATTGTCGGGAACAACATTTGATCACTCGGTATTGGCCGAAGGTTGTTTAGTAGAGGCCAGTCGTATTGAGCGATCCGTCATTGGTATCCGATCTCGAATAGGCAAGGGTACTACCATCGAACACTCTATAATTATGGGTAACGATTTCTTTCAGTCACAGCAAGAAATCGAGCAAAGCACGGATGACAATCCGCCCATGGGTATTGGTCAGCGCTGTTTTATCAGTAATGCAATTATCGACAAGAACGTTAAAATTGGGGATGATGTCCGTATTGCCGGGGGCGATCATCTCGAAGACGGGGAATATGACCACTACCATGTTGTAGATGGCATTGTAATCATTCCCAAAGGGGAAATAATTGAAGATGGGACAAAGATATAGCGGGTAATTTCAAGAATCCTGCAATTCTCGCAAGTACCGCTTTATTTGTTTTTGTTTGTATCCCGAAAGCGGAATTAATGCGTCCCAAAGTTGAAGTACTTCTTTATCGATAGAAGAATAGGAAGTTGCTGTTGAATACTTTTCATAAAATATGCTATCAGGGTATCGCTCAGAGTCATTCATTAATCCCAATATTTGGGTTATTTCTTCTCTGATTATATGATTTCTGCGTTTTTGACTCTGATTGGTGCGAATTAAAATTTTTCCTCTTGTGACATGCTTCTCTTTGGGGGCCCAACGGATAGAAAAATATCCGCTGTTGTTCCAGGCATATTTTGGAGCGTTTTTCTGGAAGCCTTTTCTATTGGTAAAATACATTGAAATATTAGGCTGCTCATCCACCAGATAGAGCTTGATGGTTGGTAAAATAGTATTAAGCTCACTAATAACATTTGAGACCTCCAGAGAATCGGAATTTGTAAAATATCCCAAAAGCTTAATTCTAACTGGCTTATTCCAAGTTACCAGTCCATCGCCACCTTTGTATTCCGAACCGAAAGCAATCTCCAGAAAATACTCGGTGAGCTCACTATCAAGACTTAAATTAGCACGTTTAATATTTTGATTAGCCTGTTTATCAAGAGCAGGTGGAATCTGAGTGGAGGCGCAAGATATCCCGAAAACAAAAATGAAAACCAGTACGCCTATGAGGCGGAAAACCGGTTGAGAAATTTTTGCCATGACAACATGATTATTTGTTATTTCCCTGTATCTCATTAAGCTTATTCATGGCCCTGTCATTAAGGTTATCGAAAAGCTCTTTGTCTATATCGCCTACGGTATATTTCAGATGGAGCCAAACCACATAGGTAGCCATTACATCCTCGTAGCAATAGTGCTCAATTTCAGCCAGCTTATCCTCGCGAAACATTTTTAACACTTCATTGCCTTCACCGGTCTGCTTAAAGGGGATTTCTATCAGATAACCAAGGTGTTTGAGTTTTGGCCAAGAGCTTGCTCCGTAGTTACTGAATTCATCGAGCAGATCCACATTGTCGTTGCTGTAGCGATATTTAATGTCGTAATGATTGAGTCGTTTGGGCATCTGTAATCCATGTTTGAGAGCACGATAGGTGAGCAGCGGTAAATCAAACCCTCGACCATTGTGATGGACTAAACCAAAATCTTTGTAGGTACTGAGGGCATCAAAAAGTTTTTCAAGTCCCTCTTTTTCATCAGTCCCGTTCCAACCCACTTTTTGCTTTGGCATGCCATTGTTTTCAATCCACAAGCCCACCCAAGAAATCATTTTATGATACATTGGTGGCAAAAATCCTGATGAGTTTCGGGCTAAATCTTCACTAGCCTGTATTAGTAAGTCATCCTCATTGGTTTCGGGATTATCGATAACCTGGCGGACAAATTCGAAATCGGGGATGGTTTCAACATCAAAAACAAAAAACATAATTACTCCGTCATTTCTCCAACTAAATTTCTGTTAAACTGCTTAGCTACTGTTTTATTATCGCTATGCTTTGCAAGAAGATACATTATTTTTGTGAGCGTTGCTTCGGTTGTCATATCTTTTGCGCTAAGTGCTCCCAGCTCCAGTGCTTTGCGTCCGCTCTCGTAATTATTGAGCTCCACCGCATCGTAGGCGGCCTGCGAAGTGATTATCAA
>CAYNKF010000319.1:0-3407 GCA_964397705.1 uncultured Balneolaceae bacterium
GATAAGATTATCCGTTTGAATCACCAAGTCGCCATACGAAATAATATCGAGATCGATGGTACGGGCACTCCATTTTGGCTGATCGGCACGGCGCCCGTGCTGCTGCTCAAAATCTTTAAATGATTTGATCAGCGGCTTCGGATTTTCGTTACTCTCCATTACAACAACGGCATTATAAAAGTCACGGGAAGAGGGTCCAACCGGCGCGGTAATATAGATAGAGGATTTTTGTAGGGGTCTTTCTGATTTTTCTTCTAAAAACTCAGCGGCATCTATCAGGTGTTGGTGCCGATCTCCTACGTTAGATCCCAGTGCTACAACTACCGTTGCCATTGCATCTTGATCTCAGAATATGCGGTTTCTACGTCGAGGGGCGGGCTAAGCTTACGTACAGATACTTCCAGCGATTCGACTTCTGGAAACTTGTCGAAAAGTTGGTCTCCTATTCTATTTGCCAATGTTTCAATGAGTTTAAGGGACGGTCCCTCCATTACATGGCTGACGATGGTAAGCACTTCTTGGTAATCTATTGTATCTTCAAGCTGATCTGTTTCTGCCGCTTTACGCAAGTCGGCCGAAAACATAATATCCACTTCAAAATCATTACCTTGCTCGCGCTCTTCTTTGTAATATCCATGATACCCTTTAAAGGAGAGACTTTTAAGCGTCAGGGTTTCCATAAGTTATAGTGTGGATACTTCTATTTTCTGGTGCAACTCTTCCACAATACGTTTATGCTTGGCAGTTGTTTGCATGCGTTCCTCAACCGTTGATATGGCATGTATAACCGTTGAGTGGTCGCGTCCGCCAAAATGAAGCCCAATGGTTTTTAAGCTTGAATCAGTAAATTGCTTAGACAGGTACATCGCTATCTGACGCGCCTCAACAATTTCCTGCTTGCGTGTTTTTTCGCGCACTTTATTGGTATCGATGCCAAAATAATCACAAACATAATCCTGAATCTGCTCGATAGAAATGGTTGTTTGCGATTCCTGGATCATATCCTTGAGTACCCGCTTAGCCATTTGTGGTTCAATTTCATCCACATGCTGAAGCGACGCAAAAGCCAGTAACTTGATAATGGCGCCTTCCAAGTCGCGAACATTTGACTTGAAGTTATGAGCAATAAATTCGAGCACTTGATGTGATAACTCGATACCGTTGTCAGAGGCCTTACGTTCAAGGATGGCGTATCGGGTTTCATATTCGGGTATCTGCAAGTCAGCACTGAGCCCCCAGCTGAAGCGTGAAATTAGACGTTCTTCAATGTCGGGAATTTCACGGGGAGCGCGATCACTACTCAGAATAATTTGTTTGCCATCCTGATGAAGCGCGTTGAAAATATGGAAAAATTCCTCCTGTGTTTTTTCCTTGCCGCTAAAAAACTGGATGTCATCGACGATCAATACATCAATTTGCCGATAAAACATTGTGAATTCACTGGCCCGATTATTTCGGATAGCCTGCACAAATTCGTTGGTAAAGCTTTCGGAAGAAATATAGAGGACGGCAAGCTCATTGCCGTGTTCCTGCTTTACCTTATTACCAATACTTTGGATAAGGTGCGTTTTTCCAAGGCCGGTACCTCCATAAATAAAGAATGGATTGAAGGAACTGCTTCCGGGATTTTCAGAAATAGCCATTGCTGCCGACCGCGCCAACCTGTTACAATCCCCTTCTATATAGCGATCAAAAACATAGCTGGAGTTAAGATTGGAGTCGATCTTTGTTTTTTGGATACCCGGAATAACGAAAGGATTCTCAATTTTGCCCGGACTATATTCAGAATACCCATTAATTTCCTGCCCCTGATTATTTTCTGGTGGCATGGGGCGTTGCGGAAGACGCACTGATCGATTGTCGGTATTGTCATCAGATTTTTCCAGTACTACCGAATACTCAAGTTTGCCATCTTCGCCCAATACTTTTGCCAGAGTAGATCGCAACATTCCATAATAATGTTCCTCGAGCCATTCGTACCAGAATTGACTGGGAACCTGAATGGTAAGTGTGTTTTCTTCCAGCTTTACCGGCTCAATAGGTTCGAACCATGACTTGAACTTCTGGTAGCTGATATTGTCTTTGATAATTTCTAAGCACTGCTCCCACGCAGCCTCGGAAGAAATATTACTCAACGTCCCTTAACCTCTTCTAAAATTAAAATTGTTACTCAAGATACCCTACAGTTATCCACACATCTTTGTGCTGTCCTGTTTTTGTGTGAAACGAAGATGATAATTTCAAAGACAGATGTCAAAAAAATATTAGCCGTTTTTGGAAAAGTTATCCACATCGCTCTAAACATTGTAAATACTTGCAGCGCAACGATTTAGTATTTTTTACATATTTCTATCAAATTCCACTTGACAGTACGTAATATTGCGCTAACAATGATTTCACCTAAATGTAATATGCTAAATGCTACCAGAAAAAAGTTTTCCACAAGTTTTCCACAAATATATTATGGAGTAAATAGTCCAAAATATTTTACCGCAAATTACTGATAGTAAAGGAGGGGAAAAGCTAACTAAAGATGCTGTGCTACAATAAAACGAGGTTTTTTATCGTAGTCATTTTCGATATGTGCGGACCATTTTTGCTCATCGAAAAGAGCCAATATTTGTTGACTATAATTTTCGTGCAATTCCAAATATAAAGATCCGTTTTTTGACAGTTTCTGGGATGCAAATTCGATGATACTGTTATACATTGTTTTGAGATCATCAAAGAATAATGCTTCGGCCGGTTCATAATCTTTTACCTGTCGCTCCAGGATATCTTTTTCTTCCGGCTTTACATAGGGCGGGTTGGAAACTATAAGATCTAAGGGATCTTGAACGGTAATACTGGCAGGATTTAAAATGTCTCCTTTCGAAAAAGAAATGTCGGTATCATTTTGTTCAGCGTTTTCCCGTGCCTTACGCAATGCGCCTTCAGAAATATCAATCCCGAAAACATCCCAATTGGGTCGTTCCATTTTTAAGGCTACAGGTATACATCCTGATCCGGTACCAATATCGAGTACAGATAGCTCTTGATCTGCCTGTTGGTCATCTAAGATAATTTCAACGAGCTGTTCGGTTTCAATGCGAGGAATAAGAACTTCTTCATTGACCCAAATACGGGCATTCATAAAGTCGGTATACCCAATAATATATTGCAGAGGCTCATGATCAGCTCTGCGCTTGACCATGGGTCGTAAATTATCGAGCTCCCCAGGGGAAAGTGGCCGATCAAATTTGAGATAGAGATCCAGTCGTTTAATGTCAAGGGTCTCTGCCAGTAACCACTCAATACTATGCCGGGGATCGGGAATGTTTTTCTCCTCGAAAAAATCAGTACCCCATTCCAACATGGAAAGGACAGTCCATTCCTCGACCTTTCTGCTCATATTAAATTATGGTATG
>CAYNKF010000320.1:0-3405 GCA_964397705.1 uncultured Balneolaceae bacterium
AAGCGGAGAGAAGCAAATGGTTAAAGGCGATGCTGAAAATGGACAAAAATGGCTATCAAAAATGACTGGATCCGTCATTAAGAACGATACCAAGCTCAACAGCATCTCCTTAACCGGGGAAATGAATATGCAAGGTCGAAAAATGCCCATGTCCACAACCATTAAATATCCCGATGCCATTGAGCAAACTATTAAAGGTCCAATGGGAGAAATTAAAGTAAATTATGAAGATGGATCCGGCAAAATGATTGTTGGCGGCCAGGAACGTCCCCTGCCTCCCCAAATGGCTAAAAGTCTAAAAAGCACGCTCAACAGAAGCTTTCTTTCCATTGCTCTAAATGCAGAAAGCGTTAATCCGCTATATTTAGGCACTGAAAAAATCGATGGGACAAACTACGAAAAGGTTAACGTAACAGTAGATGGCTCAAACGTCGAACTTTTGTTGGATACTGAAACCCATTATCCGGATATCATCCGCTATAAACAATTTAACCCTCAAATGGGTGAGCAAGTGACTGTAGAAAACCATAATTCGGACTGGCAAGTAGTCGACGGTGTTGCATATCCTTATGTGCAAGAAACAATGATTAATGGGAATAAATCTGGTGAGGCCGTATATAAAAGCCACGAAGTGAATAAATAGCACAAAACCTCACTACCTTACGCATTTCTAAAGGCCGGAGCAATCCGGCCTTTTTTATTTTACATTGATACTTTTTCGGGTGTACTTTGGATATAAATAAGAACCTTAAATTAACGACATAAAATGGCACTTTTAGATTGGGAAGATACCAAGCTTAAACCAGACGAATACGGCGAATTTTATAAAGATTATATCAGTCTTGTTGATAAGCCTAATGTAATTCAGTCACTCATCAGTCAGGGCCAAAAGGTGTATACTATTATCCGACAACTTTCCGAGGACGAGGCCAATTATCGCTATGAGGATGACAAATGGAGCGTGAAGGAAATCATTGGTCACTTGGTTGATACCGAACGAATAATGGCATACCGGGCACTATGTATCAGTCGCGGAGAGCAAACAGCACTTCCCGGCTATAATCATGAATCCTACGTAGAGAAAGGTGAATTTGATCAACGAAGCCTGCAAAGTTTATCCGCTGAATATGATGCGCAACGGAATGCCAACATCAGTATGTTTAGCAGTTTTACGAAAGAACAAATATTGCGAAAAGGAACTGCAAATAATGTGACCGTTTCGGTTCGGGCCCTGGCTTTCATCATCGCGGGACATGAAAAGCATCATATCAATATATTGGAAGAGAAATATAATATTGATCTTACCTAATAAAAGACAACTTTTCTGAGTGTGAGGGAGACATACTATAGGTTTCAGATCCAATTTCTAATAACTGCTGTATTACTTTCTCCGGATCTGCAATATCATCTATAGTAATCACTTCCGCATTTTCCAACCATCCTCGTACCTTACCAATGTGACTTTTGATATCAGTGAATATTTTGATGCCCATCTCCTGCATTGCCATAGCATTGCATTGCTGTTCATACTGGCGTTGAATAGGAATAGCAGCTAATTTCTTACCCAAGTACATAGCTTCGGCACAGGTTTCAAAGCCTGCATTACAAATGACTCCCTTACAAGAGGCAAAGCTATCCAAGAAAGGCTCATTGCTAACCGGGTACACTCGTATATGTTCCTGATGAACGGGATTGCTACAGTAGGGAGAAAATATATGCCAATCGACCTCCCTGATCTGACCCAATAACTTTATTAATACGTCATGATGAAAGGCTGAGAGATAGACTGTAATGTGGTTTTCATTGGTAGCCCTTAATGATCGAATAGGGGAACGTATAATCGGCGGCTCAATAAATCTGTCATATCGTTGGAAATGGAATCCAATAGCACGTTCAGCAGGCGCAAGGTGCTGTAAAATAGCCTCTGCTACTTGGGATTGCTGCTTTGGCCGTGGCGTATGGGAGGATAAAAACGAAGCTTGGTGGCTTAAGGCAACTCATGGTATGTTTTTGAGCCTTGCTGCCCAAGCCGATATCGGTTCGTAATCACTTATAACAAGGTTATAGCTCTGTAACGGAACCCCACTTACATCTTTGACAAAAGAAATTGGCCGCAAATCCAACAACGTATTAAGAAATAATATCCCTCCTTGGTCATCATAAGATAGGCTTACCCCATGTTTTCTATATGCTATAAAATCTTCTAATCCCATAGCACTATTTCCCCCACTAAGGAGAACATCTACCGAAGCATGCCCTGCCAACCTCGGTAATAATTCTTTTGCACGACTTATATGCCCGTGACCCGTGCCCTGTATACCGTAGAGTATCCTCATCGTATCACTGCGGTATTTCTTATTCTCTTTCGTATAGGAACCATCACAGAGCTGTTTTTATCAAGGAAATCATCTCCTGCATATTTATACATTGACCATTCACCCTCATCAAATTCAAGTGCAGTCAAATTTTCAACCCAATCTCCTGAATTCATGTAAATAACTGTACCTTCTTCATTTTCATATCCTCGTATTTTTGGCTGATGTATATGTCCACATATCACATAGTCGTAGTTATTCTGGATAGCAAGATCCATGGCTGCAACCTCAAAATCATCAATAAATCGTACAGCCTTTTTGATACTGTCTTTTATTTGTTTAGAAAGGGAAATCTTGTTCCGTCCCAATTTTTTCAGCATCCAGTTAACAGCACGGTTAAATAAAATTAGCAGATCATAGCCTTTCCCTCCCAATTTGGCCACCCATTTTGTTTGCTTCATTGTGATATCAAAGATATCACCGTGAAAGATCCAGCATTTTTCACCATTTAAATCCAATACTAACTTATCTCTAACAAAAAGAGGACCCAGCTGGAGACCGGATATTTTTCGAATAACCTCGTCGTGATTTCCCGTCAGGTAATAAATATCCGTACCATTAGCCATCATACTTAAAAAACACTTTACCACCTGCATGTGCGAATCGGGCCAGTAATACTTTTTGAAATTCCAGATATCAAAAATATCACCGTTTAGGATAAGTTTATTGGGATCAATAGAATTGAGGTACCTTGTAAGTTCAATAGCATGACAACCTACTGTTCCCAAATGAAGGTCTGATAGAACAACTATGTCAACTGTTCGCTTACTAGCCATACTCTGTAGTTATTTTTGGTATAATAAACGATAGTTATGTTATTGAACTATAATCTCAGTATTACGAATAAATCATTCCTAAATGTAGTTAACGGCCCTTATTTCTTTACGAAACAAGAATATGTTAGCTTTTCAATCTCTAATTTTAACGCAAGGTAGCTCATAATCATGGCTAAAGATTCTGATAAGAAAAAGATTGTACATGCGCATCTCCCCAAAGAAGAAACCTCTACCACAACGCTTACAGCCGGGAA
>CAYNKF010000321.1:0-3382 GCA_964397705.1 uncultured Balneolaceae bacterium
GGACTTCGACAGTAGGCTCTTCGATGTCGGTGTTGTCAAGGCCGGGGTCGGTAACTGAGGCACAGCCGGTGAACAATGCGATGCTGAAGACGATAGCGATAAGCTTGTGAGTAAAAGATTTCATAATACTAAGAGTGCTTTATAATTAAGAGAGAGTATTTTTTTGAAAGTGGTGTTGCAATTATTCGGGACGATCGACAATAGGATCCATGCCGGCTTCGGTACCAAAGTCAGGATTCTGGACTTCGACAGTAGGCTCTTCGATGTCGGTGTTGTCAAGGCCGGGGTCGGTAACCGAGGCGCAGCCGGTGAACAATGCGATGCTGAAGACGATAGCGAGAAGCTTGTGAGAGAGAGATTTCATAATTAATTGCTGGTTTTGTGTTTAGATTTAATCTGTAACGTTTTGATTTAAATGCATGACCGAAAAGTCATATTAGTACTTTTAGAATATACCTTTAGTTGATTACAAGAGTAGTCAAAGTTTGATTTGTTACAAAAAAAACGTTGACTGTCCGTTATGATGCATAATATTATTTTGTAACAAACTTATATTATAACGTAAATTTTTATTTCTAGTTAAATTCTATCCCAGATTACAAGAGTAATAAATGATAATATGTTACATATAATTAGTAATATTTAAGTAAATGATTTTTTTGAAAATTAAAAATTACATCAACTTTATTATAGATTTAAGTCTAATGTTTGTTTGCCAATTCAATAGTTATATATTAGAAAGCACAATTACTACAGAAGGTTTTATTTATTCATTTCGTGATGAATGGGTCAGTTAATTTAGGCTTATAGGGTACCTTGAGTAACTCCAGAGTTGATTATTCGGAATTAGTATATGCTCTTCAGCAGAATAGGGAGGGTGTGGCCAATGAGCTGCTGGAAGAACTAATGCATCGACTTAAAGATTACTTACAAGTTGTGCTGAACGCCGATGAAAAAGATGCAGAGGAATGTACCCAGCAGGCATTTCTCAATGTTTATGAACAGATACAGAAGGACAATATTCGAGAGGAGAAATACATATTTAGTTATATGATACGTGCATGCCGGCACGAGTATTTTCGCCTTTCTAAAGAGCAGCACCGGTTTAATAATCCCGTTGAAGATCATAAGGAGCATTTGGTGGATCCCGCAGAGCAGTTTCAGAATCTAATGGATAAGGATCGCCAGGCTATTTTGGAGGCCTGCCTAAATGAGCTTCGGGAGAAATCTCGTACGTTTATTGAATATTTTATAGACAAACCTGATGCCACGACCAAGGAGGCAAGCGCTCATTTCGAAATAAGTGGTGCCAATGTACGCACGAAAAAATCACGTATTTTAAGTCGGTTGCATCACTGCTTAAAACGCAAGTGGCGCCAATAATTTTCAGAGTGGGATTGTTACTGAAAGCTGTGTTCCTTGTATAGATACTGTTTTTAAAATCATATCTAACTTTTCATTATTTGTTTGGTTCAATAAATAGAGGGTGGAATCAAATAATAACAGGAATCCACCCTGTATGATTAATGATTGACCGTATCCAATAAAACGGTCTTTTGATTTGCGAAGTCCACGTTCCCATAAGAAACCACCGGTAGCCATATACCCAACATTTAATCCAATATTTAAAAGTAGGATTTGCTCAATGGATTGTGCTTCATTCAGACTTTGGGCTAATGAAAACGTAGTAGGATCCGCTTGGCCATATTGATATAGGGCACCGCCGGCGATAGCAAGATTTATCAAGTTCCATCCAACATTCATTTGGTGTACATATTTTGTACTTCCGCTGCTCTTAAAATATCCGATAGAACCTACAGCAATATTTGAAATAGCCCATCCGGATAGGATATACATGCCTTTTGTATTTAAATCTATCCGCTGTTGGTTAAAGGTTGTGAGAGATTCCGAGAAACTTTGGGCATTACTGTAATTTGTTAGTAATAAAAGAGAAAAGGCGCATAGAACTATAAAGTAAAGTAGCTTGGTGTTTAGATTTCTCATCATATTAATACTTAAGTTCATTTTGAGATACTATCTTAGAATGTGCGATAATAAAAATGTCATCCTTTTCTGATGGCTCAATTACATGTGTGCCGGTAAACTCTCCAAAAGCCGGTAAGATTCCATATTCTGTCCCAAAATAAAAGCATGGTAATTTCATGATTTGGCGCCCACGCCCTTTTAATTGTACAGCGGGATGGATATGTCCGCTTAAAATATAGCGATTTGATTTGCTTAAATCTTGGTGCTGATTGATATCATGAACAAATAAGAAGGGCCCTGCGGATAGTTTTGAAAATACATTTATAATACCCTGATGATAATTAGTAGTTTCCAGGATGTCATGATTGCCAATTACCAAGCTTACTTCAAGCTGGCGTTTATTTTTACGCCAGTTAATAAACTGATTCCACTCTTTATTGATATTGCTATGGAAGAGATCTCCCAAAATTATGAGATGATCGGCTTCTGTAAGCTCAATCACTTCATCAAGTGTATTAAGGTTTGTTTGCGCTACTTCCTCGGGAACGGCAACACCATTCTTCCTAAAATGACTAGACTTTCCGATATGTAGATCAGCAACCAGAAGTGTTTTTTTCTTTTGCCAGTAAATTGCCTTTTGAGGCAAGAGCCAAAGACGTTGATGTTCTAGGTTGAAAGCTCGTGAATTAGAGTTCATATAATCTATAGGCAATGATCTTACTTATTCTTAACTATTTAATACTAGTCCCCAGTAACTTTTCTAAATAATTTATAAATTGTTATGATCATTGGTTATAGATAAATATTTTATTTAATTTCGCTATTTACCATAAAATGGTTCTAAACAACAAGCCATTGTAAAAACAGGGACACCATGGATATTAAAGAAAATCAGCAAACCAACTCAGAGCAGAATCAACAAATCGAAGAAGAAGTTGAATCTGTAAACAATCAATCCGAAAACAAAGACACGACAAATCAGAGTAAAGAAAACGAACAATCTGTTGATTCAAATCCGGAGCCTCATGATGAAGACCATCACCAGGAAGTGGATGAAGAGCATGGAGAACAAGAGGATGATTTCTCCCCGGATAATGGTGAGGAAGGCCCTACTGTCGATTATTCCAATTTTACAAAAGAACAGCTTGTTGAAAAATTAAAAGAATTAGTAAAAAACGAGGAAATTCCGGGAATAAAGAAGGAAGTGGAAATTATCAAAGCTACCTTTTACAAAAAACACCGGGCAGAAACCGAAGAAGAGAAAAAAATCTTTATTAATAAGGGAGGGGATCCGGAAGGATTTACTCCGTCAAAAGACCCACTCGAGTCAGAATTAAAAGACCTTCTCAAAGAATTCAAGGAAAAAAAATCAAATTATAACAAAAAAATTGAAGAC
>CAYNKF010000322.1:0-764 GCA_964397705.1 uncultured Balneolaceae bacterium
CAAAATCATTGAATTACGAAAGTGAACTTCCAACTGATAAAGCTACGCAACCTCGCTTTTTAGATGAGGCGGAATCCCTCAATAACGAACTAGCTCAAAAATCTAAAGATGAGCTTAAAGATCTCATGGATATCAGTCAGAACCTGGCTGACCTGAATTACGAACGTTACCAGAAATTCTCTACCCCCTTTAACAAAGATAACGCTCGTCCCTGTATTTATGCCTTTGATGGATCGGCCTACAAAGAATTAGACGCTTATTCCATTAATGAGGATCATATTGATACTCTTCAAAATAGCCTCCGTATTCTTTCCGGCATGTATGGCATCCTTCGTCCGCTGGATCTGATGCAGCCTTACCGCTTAGAGATGGGCACTAAAATGCAAATCAATGGCCATGACCGACTATATGACTTCTGGGGTGATAGCCTTACTGAAGCATTGAACGATGAGCTTGAGGATAATGAGTTATTCGTTAATCTTGCCAGTAAAGAGTACTTCAAAGCGCTACAACCCGACAAGTTAAAGGTGGATGTCATCAAGCCAAAGTTCAAAGATTTCAAAAACGGAAATCTAAAAACTATTGGCTTTTACGCTAAGAAAAACCGCGGAACGATGGCACGTTACCTTATCGAAAATGAGGTAGATAGCTACGAAGGATTGCTTGGCTTTAACGGGAATGATTACGCCTATAGCGAAGAACACACCAAAGATAAAACCGAGCCGGTTTTTGTGCGCTAATAATTGCGTTAAAACACACTATAA
>CAYNKF010000322.1:774-1130 GCA_964397705.1 uncultured Balneolaceae bacterium
CTGCCCCTGCAGTTTTAAAACCACTAAACAAAACCACTATAAACAATAAAAATAAGGGGCCCAACTTCGCGGGCCCCTTATTTATTTTCCAAACCTTTTTTAGCTTTTATTTTAATAATCATCCCTTTGGCAGGCTTACGACAAACGTTGAACCTTGTCCCTCGCTACTTTCCACGTCAATGGCACCGTTTAGTTTTTCTACAAACTCCTTACACAGTTGCAATCCAAGGCCACTGCCATTTTCATTATTCGTACCGGATCGTGAATGTCCCTGAAACGAGAAAATATTCTCTTGCTCATTCTTAGGAATACCAATACCGGTATCTTTGACTTTGAAGACCACTTCCTGACTATGT
>CAYNKF010000322.1:1140-3373 GCA_964397705.1 uncultured Balneolaceae bacterium
TTCTGCTGATACTCGAACTGTATCCCCTTCGTGTGAAAACTTAATCGCGTTATTTACCAGGTTGCGAATTATAAGCTTTAGTAAATTTTCATCAGCTTTGACCGTCAAGTCAGGATTTACCTCATTCACAAGTGTCAGTGATTTGTGCTTGGCCTGGAATGAACAATTCTCTAATACTTCTTCAACGATATCGAAAGCCGAGACACTCTCAACATCTATCTCCAAACCTTTCATCTGGTTGTTGGCCCAGCTTAACAGGTTATCCATCATGTTGATATTTTGTTGGACAGTTATTTCCAAATTAGAGGCTATGTCCCTGATTTCTTCCATCTGTAAATCCTCATCCCTCAACAAGTAAAAAATGCCCTGCATTGAAGTCATTGGGGAGCGGAGATCATGGGCTATAATAGCCATCATTTTATTTTTAACCTTATTGAGTTCTTCAAGCTCCCTATTAACTCGCTGCCGCTCCCTGTTGGATCGATAGAGCACTACGATTGAAATCAATATCACAATTATAACAAGTACCGACATCCCTATAAGCCAGTTTTGAGCTGTAATACGTGCCTCTTGCTGCTGCTGGCGCTCTTGCAATAGCTGATTTATTTTCTGCTGCTGCCGCAATCCCAGTTCCGTTTCTGCCAAGGCTAATTGCTCATCCTGCTGAACCCCGGTTAAACTATCTGATACTTGTTTAGCTAATTCATGATACTTGAGAGCTTTTTCAAAATCCCCCTCTTTTTTATAAACTTCGTGAAGCTTTTCCGAAGCGATTATTCGAAATGGAGGAGAATTTACTTTTTGAGCAATCTCAAAACTATCATTATAAAAACCAATTGAAGCCGAAAAGTCTTCCCGTGCAAGAGCTACATCACCAAGACCGATATGATTATAGAATAAGCCGGCCGGGATCCCTCCCTTTCTAGAATACTCTAATGATTCCCGCAAGTGTTCTTCTGCTTCATTAAGTTCCGAAACCTCTAAATGTAACCGGCCCATGTTATATAATAGCTGGATGGGGGGACTATCCGGCCGAATCTTCTCGTGCAGCTCCCACGTTTCCTTATATAAGGTTCGTGCTTTCTCAAAATTGCCAAGATCACGCTCCGTACTTGCTAAATTATGCTTAGCTCGTAATAACGTATTATAAAAGTCCTGCTCTTCGCTGACCGTAATTGATTCACTGAGATATGTCTGTGCGTCTTCATAATTGGACTGCTCATAATAAAGGTTGCCCAGATTGTTTAATGCCGTAGCCAAAAAACTGCTGTCACCAACCGTCTCAGCAAATGCAATACCTTCTTGATAAAGCGAAATAGCTTCGCTGAGATTGCCTAAATCCTCATAAATTGATGCTTTATTGGTACTTATTGCTGCAAAAACATCCGGGCTCTCTAAGGAATCAATCAATGATAAACCCTGATTATACGTATTCATCGCCTCGGGATATTTCGATTGGTAACGATAAGCCGTAGCCAACAGATTTAAAATCTGGGTTTGCATCTTTTTACTCGAGGAACGTTCGGCGGCCTGTTCAAGAATCACTTCTGCCGAATCGTAGCTGCCTGTTTGCAAATAGTATTCACCAAGACCTTCTTCAACCTCTTGTAATAACTGAGGATTCTCCAATGAATCAGCAACAAGCTGAGCTTCACCCAAAATATTACGCAATCTTCGAACCTCTCCCTTCCTCCTGGCCTCATCAGCTGCTTTTAAATATGAAAAAACTAATGCACTGTCAGATTCAGCATTATCTATTTTAACATCTTTTTGCTGATAATCCTGTGCTAATACCCGGGATCCAGGCCATAATATTACCAGCATTAGCAAAATTATAGAGAAGCAGGAATACGTTAATCGCTTGTCCATCCAATTTCGTTATTTCAGACTATTCGATCTAATGGGATATCTTCTTCTTTAAAGAGGCAATGCGTGTCTTACCCTCCTGCCAGGCCAAAACTATGCTATCACACCGGTAGCATTAATTTCCAGCCTTGGCTGTCTTGCCCAACGGAATTTTATCCACCGCATCAAGCGCAGGAGTAGGATCGCCCATAATATAAAAATGGATTCCCGGAGCCCCGCCCTCCAATAGCTCTGTACACTGTTGCGCTGCCCATTCAACTCCAATTTCTCTGGCGTGATCAGAATCGGCTTGAACTTCATCCGATAGGGCTTCCGGTATATTCAACTGGAAAAATTTCGGTAGAAAGTTCGGATGTCGTTTTCTCGT
>CAYNKF010000323.1:0-3356 GCA_964397705.1 uncultured Balneolaceae bacterium
CCGAATACGTACATATGTCCTTCAGCTGCTACATCATAACCGGGCGTACCGTCGCTGGAAGGAAATCCATAAGCTCCCATTTGTACAACATCCACCGCATTGCCAAGGTCGTTTTGGACATTGTGATGATAGTAGATGTATTCAGCTTTGACGTTGAAATTACCGTAGGTACCGTCGATATGTGGAGCCAATGCGTAGTGATCACTTACTTCGTCAAGGGCGCTGTTATAGATACCACCGTATTGGATAGAGAGGCCCAATTCAGTATTGCCCAATGTTCCATGATCCCAGTTATAGGCGGCACGGCTGTTAAATTGATTAGTTTCTGAGTTAGATAACCCCTCACCGGGTTCGGCAATAATATCGTACGAGTAGCGAGCGGTGTTCTGTGGGGCAAATTGTGCATTGCCGTTAGGGTCGGCCTGCATGAAATAGGCGAAGTGGAAATCCCAATTGCCGCGGGCAGACGTCAATTTAAACCCCATGTCGTGATCGTCTTCCAGTCCAAGGTAATATGGCAACTGAAACCACCAGTTATGTGAGGCATACTGGAGCAATCCAAAAGGAACCTGTGTGACGCCTACCTGTAGATTGGTTTTTTCCGAAAAGTCGTAGCCCAACCATCCTTGCTTTATAAAATGTGTACCAAAAGTGGGATAAAACCGATATTCAAAATTTATGTTAATACCCTCGGCGCGTCCTTCTACATTAATCCGCCACATATCGAAGGTGAACTGGCTATCGGTCTCTTTAATAGAACCGCCATAATCTTCCAGGTAGAAATTGTAACGCAGAGCTCCGCCAATGCTTACATAGTTGCTGGTGTCTTCATTGGCTACGGTCAACACGCCAGAATCCATGATAGAGGGGCCTGAATCTTTATCGTCATCATCTCCATTATTCGCGAGTGTAGAGACAGTGGAAATGAGTAATAGAAAAAGTGTCAGCAAAAATAGTGTATTAGTATTGCATAAATACCTTTCAAAAAAAGAAGATTGTATGGTCACAATATTTGTCTTGAGTGATTTTTAATTGAGCGATTCGTAGAAATATTGTGCAGAAAAAGTATCGCTATAAAGATGCTAAAATATGGTTTACATGATTAATTTCATCTTTATTCACCGTATGACCCATGCCAATATAGATTTTTTTGGTAACATCGGCCCCGAGGTTTCGAAATACTTTGTCAGTCAGATCAACACGCTCCTGTGGAATATGGGGGTCACGATCACTGCATCCCAAAAACACACGGGTTTGCTCCATCGATCCCTTGTAATTTTGAGGATCGACCTCATCACCTATTAGTCCACCGCTAAGCCCGATAATGCCGCCGTACCGTTGGGGGTGACGAGCAGCAAATTCGGTTGTCAGGCATGCCCCCTGTGAAAAGCCTAGCAGTACAATTTTCTGTGTTTGGATTCCCGCCTCATTAAGATCATTGATCTGATCATAAATAGCTTGCAGTCCGCTTTTAATACCCGGTTGATTCATCTCTTTGGGAGCCATAAACGAACGCGGATACCAGGTATGTCCCTTTGCCTGGATTGCCCGATAATGGATATCACTGATATCGAACTCATCGGCAAACATTAACATGCTCTGGGCTGATGCGCCCCGACCATGAATTAAAATCATCGCATATTTGGCTTTATCAATATCAATACCACCAGTGACTACCTGCTGTTTTTGATGTGGGCCACTAAAGTGATTATCGGGATCGACTCTAAAAAGTGACATGGTTGAATGGTTCGTATGTTAGGTTTTGATAGGAGGAAGAGCTGCTTCGATTTCTTCTCGCTTTGGTTCATGCCAAGGTGTAAGTTCTAGCTTTTCAGCCTGATCCTCATCAGGGTTAGCATTAACGAAATAACCGGGTCCGTTGGTAGCCATCTCAAAAAGAACACCGCCGGGCGTTCGGTAATAAACCGACTTAAAAAAGTGTCGGTCGATAATTTCAGTAGGCTGTAAGCCTTTGCGAATGACTTCAAAGCGCATCTTTGTAAGATCTTCTTCATCATTAGCTTGAAAGGCGACGTGATGGACAATTCCGGCCCCATTTTGTCCGGGCTTTGAGTTTACCTCTTCAATGACAAGGTTACGGCCAAGCTTACTGTCAGTCTGGTATAGCGTTAAGTTATTTTCAGTATCTACTTTTTTAAATCCCAATACAGAAGTTAAAATTTCTTCCGTTTGTTCAATTTGATCCAGTTTGAGGGTGGTACTCCAGAAACCCTGAATTTGATACTGGTTTGGAACAGCGGATTTGTCCCATGATTTCAAGTCGCCGGTTAAGTTATCAAAGACTAAGTGTAGTTGTAAGCCGTCGGGATCTTTAAAAGAGATATGTGTCTTCTCAAAGCGCTTGAAAGGTTTACTGTGAGGTATATTTTGATCCTCTAGTCGTTGTTGCCAGAAATCCAGAGAATCTTTAGGGGCAGCCATTGATATTTCTGTGGCTTCGCCTGAGCCCGGTTGCCCTTGACGAGCACGTGGCCAGGGAAAAAAGGTCAGGCTGGAACCCGGAGTTCCTTCGGCATTGGCATAGAAAAGGTGATACTTTGTGGGATCATCTTGATTGACCGTTTTCTTAACCATACGCATGCCAAGCTTTTTAACATAGAAGTCATAGTTATCTTGGGGATCGCTGGCAATGACAGAAATATGATGGATTCCTCTTTGTTCAGACATGTTAACTAACTGTTTAGTGTTGGAAGTTCTTCCTCAATTACTTTTCGTTCATTTTCCAGCCAGTCGGGTAATTTCAGTGAAGTGCCAAGTTCATCTAATGGCTCATCTTTAGTAAATCCGGGAGGATCAGTTGCAATTTCAAATAGTATACCACCGGGCTCATGGAAGTAAACCGACTTAAAATAGTCACGATCTTTTACTTCGGTGAGGTAATAACCTTTATTTAACAGTTGCTTTCTCAGCGATTTTTGCTCTTCATCGTCTTTTACTCGAAAAGCAATATGGTGCACTGTGCCCTTGCCTGGACGACCATTAAGGTTAAATCCATCAATAATCTCAATTGTAGACCCAAAATCAGCATCAGTTTCATACAAATATCTGTTGTCTAACTGGTTGGTGAGTACAAATCCGAGATCATCTTCGAGTAGTCTCCCTGCTCCGGAGTAATTTTCTTCTGCCAAGGTAGCTCCATGAATTCCACGGATGGCGTGTTCTTGTGGTATGGGTCCGCCGGACCATCCGTCATAACCATTTGCCCTGGGGTCGAGTACCAGCTCAAGGTGCAGTCCGTCGGGATCTTGCAGTCCAATTACTTCCTTTCCAAAGCGAGAAAAAGGTTCCTCGATATCGAGATTATTGTCGCGCAAGTGATCCAACCAGAAAGCTTT
>CAYNKF010000324.1:0-3350 GCA_964397705.1 uncultured Balneolaceae bacterium
TGATTTTGCCGGTGAAATAACAATTTTCATAAAATAATGTTGTCAGCGATTAATATTTATTTTTTGATTTCGAAGTGTATAACCCATTTTCTAAAATGCATCATTCCATGTTATAGAAATGGGGTAATGGAATATGATCATTCTCCCAAGGGTCCGATATTTCCACGAAGTTCTCCTTTTTGATTTTCAAAAGAGCTAATAATGATATAGAGTTCTCCCTTTCTTAACAATGCTTTTTGCGCGGGTGAAAGCACAAATCTATTTTGTTTGCCTATCAGTTTGCCACCCGTTTTTTCTTCGTTTAGTTCTACTTTTAGACGATAAAGTTGATTACCGCCTTGGCCCCGAATAGTTACCATCAGGTAAGCTCCGGAATAGTTGGCACTTAAATCTTCAAACTTTCCTTTTACTGTTAACGTATCGCCATGAAGTGTTACGGTGGCCATGCCCGATCCTGTGGTTGAAACGGGAGGTTTATGCTTGTAGCCGGCCAAAATTATCTTTTTGGATTGTTGCGCATTAGCATCCATCGTATCACTCAACATCCAAAATATCCCCACTAGTATCGTCAATATGTATATGGACAGTCGTTTCATATATTCAAGGGTTATAGTAGTATGTTATTTAATTAACTCTAAACATGCCTATTTTATTTTGTGGTTTAAGTGGCTCATCAATTATATATTCACAATGTGCTATAAGATAATAAAGGGAATAGATTATTTGTAAAAAGTAAGGTCACTGTTAATATCATGGGTAAGAAACCTACCATTTACGAAATTGCAAAAAAGGTTGGCGTGAGTACGGCCACAGTTTCTCGGGTGCTTAATGATTCGCCCCGGGTTTCGGATAAAACAAAGAAGCGTATTTTAAAAGCTATGCGAGAGATGAATTATGCTCCCAGGCTAACGGCGCGAAAATTGGCAAGTAGTAAGACGGAGCTTATAGGAGTGGTGGTACCATCATTTACAACTCCATATTTCAACGAGGTGCTTAAGGGGATTAAGGATGAAATTGGCCGTACTGATTTGGATATGATGATTTATAACACTGGTTCCAATACCCCTAAACAAGGACTAAATGAATTTTTTGGACGAGGGATCGCCGATGCGTTGATTATTATTTCTATTGACATCCCTGAACGTATCCACAAGCAATTGCAGGCTACCGAAGTACAAACGGTGCTGATAAATACTACGCATCCTGAGCACAGTTATTTCCAGGTTGATGATTATCAAGGAGGATATATGGCAGCCGAACATCTGGTGAGCCAGGGACACGAGTCTATTGGTATTATTTCTGCAGCTGAAAAATCAGCTGTGACGAATGAGCGTACGGCAGGATTTCAGGATTATCTGAGTGAACATGGTATCGAGGTTAAAGATGACTACTTTGTCCGGGGATCAATAAGTAAGCATGCCGGATTTTCGGAAGAGTCAGGCTTTGAAGCGATTCATAAATTTGATAAACAGGGATCATTCCCGGAGGCTATCTTTTGTCTGAATGATACTCTAGCCATTGGAGCGATGTATGCACTGTCACGACTGGGTATTGATGTACCGAAGGATGTTGCTGTGATGGGATACGATAATATTAAGTTGAGCAAATACCTTGATCTGACAACAGTTGATCAAAAAATGTATTCCATTGGGGTAAACGCTATAAAGCAGATGACCAAATTAATTGGTGCTGCTGATAGCCCTGTTGTTCAACAAGTTACTGATCCTATTTTGGTTAAGCGCGGTTCGACGGAGAATCACGCGTAAATATTACCGATGGCTTTGGAACCAATCCAAAAGTTCTTCAGCACTTTTGGTGTTTAGAATACGCTGCTTTTCAAATTTGGCTTTGCGGGCAGTTCGCACGCCATAGCTAATATGGTCGATACCTCTTTTGCTGTGAGCGTCCGGATTAATAGCAGACATTAAACCCACTTCTTTGGCTTTGTTGCCATGTCTCCAGTCTAAATCCAGGCGACGGGGATTTGCATTAACTTCAATAGCGGTATTATGTTCTGCCGCCAGCTCGATAAGTTCATTCATATCCAGGTCACTGCCATCGCGTTGCAGTAAAAGTCGCCCGGTAGGATGTCCCACAATATCGGTATGAGGATTTTTGATGGCATTACGAAAACGTGTCATCATTTTATCGCGCGACATATCCAATCCGTTGTGCACACTGGCGATCACAAAATCGAAACCGTCAAGAATCTCCTCTTCATAGTCAAGGCTTCCGTCACTTAGGATGTCCGATTCGATACCTTTAAATATTTTAAAGTCGATATCGTTTTCGGAGAACTCTTTATTTAGCTTATCAATCTCCTCCCATTGTTGTTTGATCTCATCAACAGAAAGGCCGCCGGCATAAGCAGCTGTTTGAGAGTGATCACTCATCCCAAGATACTCATAGCCGCGTTCAATACAGGCTTCAGCCATCTCTCGTATTGAAAACTTGCCGTCGCTGTACGTACTGTGGGCATGAATGACGCCACGAATATCATCATCCGTTACTAAGTCCATGGACTCATGAGTTTCAAAAAACTCGATTTCTCCGTGATCTTCGCGTAGTTCTGGTGGTACAAAATGCAGATCTAATTGTTCATAAATGTCGGCTTCGGAGCTGTATTCAATAGGCTTGTCAAAGTCGGTGTTGCCTTCGTCATCAAGCTGGAACAGACCGTATTCGTTAAGTGAAAGTCCTCGTTCCCGGGCACGTTGACGGAGTACCACATTGTGTTCTTTGCTGCCGGTAAAGTACATCAATGCGGCAGGGAACTGTTCTGGGGTAACAATGCGAAGGTCGACCTGACGGCCGTTTTTAGTTCGGATAGAGCTCTTGGTTTCTCCGCGGCCCAGTACTTCGACGACGAGCTCGTGATCTACAAAAGTATCGAACAGTTCTGTGATATGTTGTTCATCGGCACCAATTAAAATGTCGACATCACCAATCGTTTCTTTTGCTCGACGAAGGGAACCCGCAATTTCAATAGCTTCAACGCCCTGCTGGTCTTTGAGAAAATCATACATGGGTTCAGCAATTTCGGTGGCTTCATCCAGTCGGCAGCGTTCGTCGAACTGTTCCATCCATTCGATGGATTTCAAGATTTTTTGTGCTGACTTCTCTCCCAATCCGTCGAGAGAGGCTACCCGGCCATCTTTACAAGCCTCTTTTAGTTCTTCAAGTTCTGATATACCCAGTTGATCGTGAATCTTTGCAATATTCTTTGGACCCAATCCTGAAATATTCAACCACTTTATAATACCCTCAGGAATACGATCGCGCAGGCTTTCAAGAACTTCAATAGTTCCAGTTTGGGCGTACGATTTGATATCTTCTGCGATAGAATTGCC
>CAYNKF010000325.1:0-3346 GCA_964397705.1 uncultured Balneolaceae bacterium
GTGGAGTTGGTTCAGTAGTACAAGCAGTGGCTTTTACGCCGCCTTTTGCTCAGCTGCTACCCGATGAAAACGGCGACTACCCTGATAATCCTTTCTTCCAGATGAACCCGCTTGAACTTATTGAATATGGTGAGAATGAACAGGAAGTGAATCGTTTTTTACAGTCTTTGTCCGCGAATTTTGAACTATACAACTCAGGCGCACATTCAATTAATTTTAGTCTGGACGGCGGAGTTGATTTTATGAATTCCAATACGATGGCGTACATGCCTCCGTTTTTGCAGTATCAACAGTCACAGGCAAACCCGGGTGATGTTATACATTCCGCCGAAAAAGTACTAAACATAAACTTGCAGGCTTTTTTGGTCTATAACACGACGGTAGGTAGCGAAGAGTCACCGTGGAATTTGACAACACAGGCTGGCTACACTACTTATCACAACGAGCGAGAGCTGCAGCAGCTTCGCGGTCGAGGACTGGTACCCGGACAGACCAATGTCGAAAATGCTAGTCTCCAGGAAATCTACAATCAGTATTTTGTCGATATTACCGACGTGGGATATGTTGCCCAGCAGGAAGTTAATTGGGACGATAAAGTTATTGGTACAGTAGGTGCTCGCTTTGACAAGTCGACACTCAATGCCGATCAGGATCAATATTATTTCTTTCCTAAAGCCTCAATGGCAGTAAATATCACAAACTTCGATTTCTGGAATGCGGATATTCTTGATCAGTTTAAGTTGCGAGCGGCCTACGGAGAAACAGGCGGATTGCCCAACTTTGGGGTGACATTTGAAGCACTCAACAGTGGATTGATTTCCGGTAATCTCGGTACCTTTCGTTCTACCCGGACGATCGATCCCAACCTTGAACCAGAAACGGCACAAGAGTTAGAGCTTGGTGTTGATTTAGCACTACGGGGTGGTCGCGTTTCTCTTGAGGCAACATATTATCGCAAAAATGTAAGTGATTTGATCCTTGATCAAGAGCTACCGGGCTCTTCAGGATTACAGGTGATGGCCACGAATGCTGCCGACTTGCAAAACAAAGGTATTGAGCTGGCACTGCGAACGGTACCCATACAGACAAATAAGTTCAACTGGAATTCTACGGTTAACTGGTGGAAGAACACTGCTGAAATTACTGACCTGAAAGTGCCCTCGTTTACCACCGGTGGATTTGGGGCTGCACTCGGCACGTTTTATATCGCTGAGGGCTTTTCACCTACTACCATTGTGGGTACCCCCTTCGATACCGAGGCAGGTCGATTTACTACTTATGGTGATTCTCAGCCCGATTACCAGATGTCATGGATGAACACTATTAGCTTTTTAAACAATTGGGAGTTCAATTTTATGTGGCATTACAGTCACGGACAAAAGGTTATCAACCTGCGCCGATTTTTAGCTGATAATGCGGGTACAACGCCCGATTGGAATGATGACAGCAATGGAGATGGCACTCCCAATGGGCTTGATCGACCGGGCGAAGGAGCGGGACGCTTTGTTGCGGATGCCGGCTACCTGAAGCTCAGAGAGGTCAGTTTATATTATTCGGTTCCGTCCAGCTTCCTGGAGAGTTTTACTGGGAGTGCAGTCAAAAATATTCGCCTTGGAGCATCAGGAAATAACGTATTACTATTTTCTGATTACCCAAGTTATGATCCAGAGGTATCGGAGTTTGGATCTTCGGCTATTGGGACTGGTGTTGAAGTCGCGGCCTATCCAAGTGCTCGTAAAATCATGTTCCATCTCAAACTCGATTTTTAATCCACATATTTTTTACTCATGAAACGATTAATCTACATAACAGTTATTAGCATCACCTTGATATTTTTTGTGGTGAATTGTGATGGATCATTAGTTGGGTCAGAAAATGTAACAGATCCCAACAATCCATCAGTGCAACAGGTATTGCAAGATGCCACTAAACCGGAAGTGCAAAATCTTGTCTCAGGATTGGAAATCAGAAATCGCCAGTATGCTGGTGGACTTATTCCATTGTTAGGCTCATTCGGCCGTGAGGTTTGGCAGTTTGATAGTATTGATGGCCGCTTTATAACGGAATGGTTGGGTATCGATGGCAATGCTGAAACCGATCCGGCTTTCTTCGGTTCTGCAGCTAGCTATGAAACTCCTTATGCAGCTATTCAGCAGGCAAATCTTCTGATGCAAGCCCTTAATAATACAGACTTGCTAAATGAAGAAGAAAAGAATGGAGTACGGGGATATGCTAAAACGATCCAGGCGTACCAGTTTCTGATACCCCTCCTTACACAGTATCAAAATGGAATTCGAGTGGATGTTTCCGATCCGCAGAACTTAGGTCCTTTCGAAAGCTATGGTGATGCTTTGTCAAGCATTCGCAGTTTGCTGGATGAAGGGTACCAAGATCTGCAAAACGCAGGAGGAAGCTTCTTTTTTGATCTTTCGGATGGCTTTGCTGATTTCGAAAGTCCGTCAACAATGGCCCAACTAAATCGTGCTATTGCCGCTCGAGCTGCTGTATATGCCGAAGATTGGCAAGGGGCGTTAGACGCATTGTCGGATGCCGAGCCGTTTTTTGAGTTAGCGGAGGGAGAAGGGGTGATGAATAAAGGAGCTTACCTTTCCTATGGGGACCCGCCTGATACCTTTAATCCACTGTACGTACCGCGGAATGCTTCAACCGATGCTATTGCAGTTGTACATCCATCTGTTATTGAAGATACTCTTGCCGGTGATTTGCGTATCGATCGAAAATTCTTCTTACGAGACTCCCCTCTCAATAACGCCAATGTGCCGGTAGAAGCTAATTATCAAGATAATCGCTTTGATGGTGTGGGGGCTCCACTTTCCATGATCCGAAACGAAGAGCTCATTCTTATTTACGCCGAAGCCCAAACCAATCTGCAAGGAGCAACGGCCACAAATTATTCCAATGCCGCTGAGGCGATAAACTATGTGCGCAATACCTGGAATCTGGCCGATTACGGCGGCACTTTGGATGAAGCTTCGCTAATTGATGAGATTCTCTTACAACGACGTTACTCGCTGTGGGCAGAATTTGGTCACCGCTGGATTGATATGCGTCGATACGACCGCCTCGATGAAATTGACCAAAATGATAAACTTGTGGGAACTATTTTTGAACAGATGGCACAACCTCAGTCAGAAATAAATTTCGAGAATTTCTGATTGTTGTACCTTCAACAGGGAAAGCCCGGTTCGTAATTGAACCGGGTTTTTCTCTTTTTTACGATAGAATATTGATATCAATTTAATTAGCTATGAATGTTTTTAAACATGTTCTGTTGATCACCGCATTTATTTTTTTAATGGTTACTTCGGCGGTAAAAGCCCAATCG
>CAYNKF010000326.1:0-3317 GCA_964397705.1 uncultured Balneolaceae bacterium
TTATCGCAATCGTGGTTTCTTTTATGCGATTGGGATTTTCGGCTGCAAAGATCAGATATCTATCCGAAAAAGCACTCGACTGGATGGCATCATTCAGGGTAATGCTAAGCTGGGATTTTACCTCTTCCATTACACCCTCGGTAGTGGGTGGAGCTCCCATGGCTACATATGCATTGACCAAAGAAGGCTTTAATTTTGGACAATCTACGGCCATCATGCTTTACAGCCTGCTTCTTGATCAGCTATGGTTTGCAATGGCTGTACCTATATTACTGATTTCAGGAATTTTCTTTGAGGTAGTGCCCAATAATACTGGGTTTATAGGACATGCTTCAATGATGTTGCTTTATGTCGGATTGTTAAGTTATGCGGGTTTGATGGCTTACGGGGTATTGAAAAATCCCAATGCGATTCGAAAAGTAGTAGACTGGTTATTCAAGCTTCCATTCCTGAGTAAGTGGAGAGATACGGTTGCTGGCGAAGTAGACAACTTAGTTGAATATGCCCACGAATTGCGCAAAAAACCTAAAAGCTTTCTGTTTAAAGCATTTTTTCTCTCTACAATGTCATGGTTATGTAGAATTGCCCTGCCAACTATTGTTGTGTTGAGTTTACTCCCTGCTGATGTAATCTTATCAGTGTTACGTAGTCTGGCGATGAATCTGGCCTTTCTAATTATGCCGACTCCCGGAGGAAGTGGAGGAGTAGAAGGCTTATTTGCGATTTTCCAGGGACCGCTTATTGATCGAAAAGCTTTTATAGGCTTAGCTGTCTTTGCCTGGCGGGTGATAAGTTATTACATAAGCATCGGACTGGGAATGATGGCCACAACTTGGTATATCAACCGTTCTATGGTAGATACATTAAGTGATGAAGCTGCCAAAGAAAAGATTGATAGCGATTTACCATCCTAAAATAAACTAATACATATGCCTAAAGATCGGATACAATATGTTTGTGGGGATTGTGGACACACCTCTACCAAGTGGTTGGGAAACTGTCCCAACTGTGGTGCCTGGCATACGTTTAAGGAGTTTAAGGTTGAGCGCAAGACGAAATCTGAGAAAGAACATAAAGGTAAAGTGGATGGGCTTGAAGATTCTCAGCCTCCGCAAAAGCTTGAAGATATTAATACAGATTCCCAAGAACGCTTTTTGAGTAATATTCAGGAATTTGATCGTGTGCTGGGCGGTGGATTTGTCTCCGGTTCTTTTGTGTTGATTGGTGGCGATCCGGGGATTGGTAAAAGTACGCTTACCCTACAGATTGGGAAGTCAAATCCGAATCTGGAAATACTCTATTGTGCGGGAGAAGAGTCAGCAGGACAAATTAAGCAGCGCGCAAAAAGACTAGGGGTGAGTTCGGATAACTTTTACATCTATACCGAAACCGATATCAATAAAGTGCTTAAAGAAGCACAAAAGTTAAATCCGGATTTGTTGATTGTTGATTCCATCCAAACGGTGTATCGCACCGAGTTAACAAGCATGGCAGGCAGTATACAACAGGTTAAGGAGTGTGCTGCGCTGTTACAACAGCTGGCTAAAAAACAGGATATCACCACGTTGGTGATTGGCCATGTTACAAAGGAGGGGACTATTGCTGGTCCGCGTGTACTGGAACATATGGTAGATACAGTGTTGCAATTCGAAGGTGACAGCAATTATAATTATCGGATGTTGCGCAGCATTAAAAATCGATTTGGTCCGGCTCAGGAAGTGGGTGTTTTTGAGATGAAAGAATCGGGATTGAAAGATGTATTAAATCCCTCGCAGTTGTTTCTTTCAGAATATGATAGCAAGGTAAGCGGTAATGCAGTAATTTGCTCTATTGAGGGTTCTCGTCCGCTGTTGGTTGAGGTACAAGCATTGGTAACACCCAGCAACTATGGAACCCCGCAACGCACGGCTACAGGCTTTGATCACCGACGCCTGTCGTTATTACTTGCGGTATTGGAAAAGCGTGGAGGATATCAGTTCTCCGGACAGGATGTTTATTTGAATATAGCGGGAGGACTAAAGGTAAATGACCCGGCGGCTGATTTAGGGGTGACTATGGCGCTGGTATCCAGCTTCCTGGATAAACCAATTTCAAACAAAATGGCGTTTTTAGGAGAGGTAGGTTTAGGTGGAGAAGTTCGCACGGTAAATAAAATTGATCACCGCCTGTCAGAAATAAGTAAACTTGGGTTTGAAAAATCTGTCATTCCTAAGTCTAATACTCTTGATCAGAATACAGACCTGAAATCAATTGGGGTGACCAATATTTCAGCAGCGATAAAAAAAGCCCTTTAGCATGAACTAAAGAGCTTTTTTAAAGATCACAAAAATAATTTTAGTACTGATTGCGCTCTCGTCTGCGCTGCTCACGAATACTTTTCTTCAGTGCCTCACGACGTTCTTTCGAAGGCTTGGTATACTGTTGATTGTCTTTGTATTCATTGAGAATTCGCGAACGTGCAACCAATTTTTTGAACCGATTAACGGCTCGATCAATGCTCTCGTTATCTTTTACTTTAACTCCAACCATAAAATGTAAATTGTTTTACTTTCAATTCTGGGACGCGAAATATAAGAATTCTTTTGTAAATGTACATACTAATAACAAAGAAAAATAGCGTATCATTTCTTATGATTGAAAGATTATAAAAAGTACTTGGCTGGGGTAGCTTAAAACAGTGTTTGTAAGGTCATCTCAATAAACCTTGATTTTCAATCCCAGTCCAAACTCAAATCCAGATCCGTACCATTTTTGCTTTTCTGATACGCTAACTCGTGAAGGTTTTCCATTCGGATACCGCTCTACAATATCAACCACAGTCCCCAAGTCACTTCTTATAAAACGGTAACCACCTTTTGCAGTAAGCAAGATCTTTTTTGCCATGGGCCATTCCAATGCAATGTAAGGGTTGAATGTTTCTGGGAACTGATCTTCAATTTTTCCGCCTAAAACTTCATATTCTTGTTTATAATCATTGACGGCAAACCTGCTAATATTTAGGCCACTTTTGACTCTTATTTTATCGTTTTGAATGAGAGTATAAAAAATGCTACCTCCATATAGGAAATCTATTGCAGAATTAAATCCCCTAAAAAGATGTAGATCGATTCCAAAGCGATACCGGTCGGGATCTGCGATGGACAAAGCAATACCTTGTGAGTACGCACCTCCACGTTCAATGCTATTTACCTGGAAAGAAGTTAGGGCATTGGCCTGGATACTGATCCATATATGGGGCACCTTATCATCATTTTGAGCAAATGCCGAGCTGTTATAACAGCTAATTACAAATAGTATTACAAGGGTGTATCGAATCA
>CAYNKF010000327.1:0-3314 GCA_964397705.1 uncultured Balneolaceae bacterium
TGCTTTAACTTTTTCTTTGGCCTCAAAACCGGCATGGTCACTGGCTATTGGAATGATCATACTTACAGAAGATTTGCTTGGATTAAAAGTTGGTTAAATATCCGTAAATTACACCTTATTAAAAAGTGTCGTGTATAAGATAATTACTTCTATTCAAACCGAAAGGACTACATGGCTATCGTTCGCTGGTGAGTGCATATATTAAGATATTTGCACCCATTTGAAGAGCTTTCTCTCTGACAGCAGCAGGGTCTTTATGTACCTCGGGATTGGCCCAGCCATCGCTTAAATTTGTTTCATAGGTATAAAATACGGCCAGTCGCCCTTCCAAAAATATGCCAAACCCCTGGGGCGATTTACCATCGTGTTCATGGATTTTGGGAAGCCCCTCAGGAAATTCAAAAACTTGATGATAGATAGGGTGATCAAAAGGGAGCTCAATTAACTCCTCATTGGGAAATACCTTATTGATCATTTTTCGAAAATGTTCATCTAAACCGTAATCATCATCAACATAAAGAAATCCCCCGTTTTGCAGATAGGTTCGTAAATTTGTGGCTTCGGCCTGGTTAATGGAGATGGTTCCGTGACCGGTCAGGAAAGCAAAAGGATAGTTAAATAGATCAGGGCTGCCAATATCGACATCATCATATTCCGGATTTATTGCCATGGGTACCTGCTGTCGGGCAAATTCAGCCAGATTCCGTAAAGCCGACGGATTATTATACCAATCGCCGCCACCCCGATATTGAATACGCGCTAAATTAAAGGAGTCTGAATCCTGAGCTGTTGTAGGCAGGGTTAAGCCGAATGCCAGAATCAACAAAAAAATAAATTTAAGAATCTTATCAGACATTGGTACAGAGTTTATGGTCGGGCAATAAAAGTGCCAATGGTATCACTGGCCATACTTCCAAAAATGCCAATGCCACCCTCGACATTATAGCGGATATTCTGAATTTCACCTGGTGATAACGTAGAACCTCCCGATTGTGTATCGTGCGATCTTAGAAAATCGTAGAGGTTATCATCTATCGCATTCACAATAATATTGTTAGTACCATAAAAGGCAACGGCAAGCCAGGGCAAGCGCAGCGTAATCGTGCCGTCTGAGTTTTGATCAAAATTCCCCTCATTCACAATACCTGATGAATTAACGTAGTATTCTTCAATATCGGTTTCGTCATCATCAACCTGATCGGCGTAAAAGGGGGTCAAGTTATTGGGGGTTGGATCCAAGGCGTTTATTGTAAAAATAAAATAGGTTTGGCGGTTGGTGATATATGAGCTTGGAGTGGTAGTAAGTTCAACCTGTTGTTCGCCCTGGTATACGTAGCCGGGTTCCAGTTCATTGACGATTTCAAAATTTCCGGGGACATAAGTTGTGGCTGAAATTTCATCCCCATTTGGCGTGGTAGCATAAAGTTGATAGAGTTGTGCGGCTCGGACAGTAATATTATTAACAGGAGTATAGATGCCGGGCTGTTGTTGTTGGTATGTATACTCCTCGGCTATTGAACTGTCTGGATTTAATCGTTGAATTTTTACCGTTGCACCGGATACGGCATTATCCTCAAATTGGTAGGTTTCATCAATAGGATTTGTAGTGGAAAGTCGAACTTGTTGAAGGTTACCGTTGGCAATTAAATATGATTCAACGACATAGTATTCCTGATACTCATCTTGCTCGTAAAGTTCACAACCTGACAATACTGCCAAGGCTGTTAGTATTGCGAATAATTTTTTCATGATTAAAAATCGACGGTGTATGAAATAGTTGGTAAGATTGGTAACAGTTTTATCGCTTCACGCTCTGCCGGGTTTTCTTCTAAATTATAATTGTAAAACCAGACATTACGACGAGAGTATGCATTTATAATTTGAAATTGCCATTCCGCCTCTCCCATTCCAAAAAAAGTACCCTTACGACTAAAACTAAAGTCCAGTCGGTTATAGTCGGGTAGGCGTGAGGCATTAACACGTCCCACTATTAACTGGTCAAAATTGAGGCCTGAGGTTGGAACATCAAAAGCGGTTGTACGACCCAGCGGTTTGGTATAAGCCTGTCCGGTGGCATAGTTAAAGGTTACGGTTGTCGACCATCGCTTGCTAAGATCGTACTGTAAAACAATGTTGAGATCATGAATGCGATCATACTTAGGTGGATAATACCGGGCTGTACCTTGATTTGATATGGGATCGTTAAAATTTGGGTATTTCCGCCGTGTTACACTAAAGGTATATCCGGCAAACCCTGTTAATCTACCAATTTGACGTTCAAAGAAAAGTTCAGCCCCATATGCATACCCTTCTCCAAAGCGGAAGATTTCTTCATAAGGTAATCCGGCTTGATCCGATATAAAGGGGTTGAGCTCAAACAGGTCGTTCATCGAACGATAATATAGTTCCAGATCCAGCCCATAACCTTCCCATGGAATTGTCTTGGCTCCAATTACATATTGGTTGCCAAAAGCGGGAGGCACACCGTCATCGGTGGTAAGCCAGACATCAAATCCGGTAAAAGCTTCATTGGAAATCAGGGTCAAAAACTGATTATAGCGTCCATATGCTCCTTGCAAACGAATGCGGTCGGTGGGACGATATTCAACGGACATTCTCGGTTCTATTCGTAGATACTCCCCTTCACTGAATCCGGCTACTCGTAATCCGGGAGTAGCAATCCACTGATCTGTAATATTCCATTTGTCTTGGATATACCACGACCCGTACTGCGTTTGAATTCGTGAACTGAAGGTATCTTCGCCATCAAAGCTGTCTTGCAGTTTCAACGTTAAATTGCCCATCCAAAAACCGGTGGAAATCTCATGGTTGTCATTAGGTAGGTATTCTATATCTCCCTTCAGTGAGAAGTCGTAAATGTTGTTTGAGCGTTCAATGGGCGTTGATGCAAGATTTATTGAAGGGAAATTAAAATATCGTGACCCGGTAAGTGTAAAATTAGAGAATACTTTATCAGAGAAAATATGGGTCCAAGTTGAGCTAAGGGTTTGGTTACCGTAATTGAGGTCAATGCCTGCATCTGTGGCGAAGGGGAATTCGAGGTTATCGGTCCCGGCATAAAAAGCCAGCGATATTTTGTTATTCTCATTGGCATCATAATTGACCTTCCCATTTACATCCAGGAAGTAAAAACTCTCCGGAACATTATCAGTTGTATTTTGAAGTATAGCAAGTACCGGTTCCAGAGTCGAGCGACGCACGGCCAGCATATATGATCCTTTTTTGAATGGGCCTTCAATTGAAGCTCGTGAAGAGAGTAGACCTACCGAAACCGATCCTTCAAATTCATTTCT
>CAYNKF010000328.1:0-3300 GCA_964397705.1 uncultured Balneolaceae bacterium
AATCCTGCCGGTGAATTCAAGGCATCAATGCGACCATCCACCATAATGGAAACCCGATCACAATATTCTGCCTCATCCATATAGTGTGTCGTCACAAAAACCGTCGTCCCTTCCTCCGCCACCTTATAAATCTGTTCCCAAAATTGTCGTCGTGTTATCGGATCAACACCACCGGTGGGTTCATCCAGAAAAACGATCTGGGGTTCATGAATCAGTGCTACCGAAAACGCCAACTTCTGCTTCCAACCAAGCGGCAGTGCCCCTATCATCTTTTTCTGAAGCTCCTGCATTCCCAGCATTTTGATTAGCTGATTCGATTTTTGACTTATTTCATTGTCAGAAAGCCCGTAAATGCCGCCATACAAACGAATATTCTCCCGCACCGTTAAATCTTCATATAACGAAAATTTCTGGCTCATATAGCCAATCTCCTTTTTGATCTGCTCAGCCTTTTTTTCTACATCCAACCCTGCCACGCTTGCAGTTCCTTCGGTTGGAGCCAATAGCCCTGTTAACATACGTATAGCTGTAGTTTTTCCGGCTCCATTAGCACCTAGAAAACCAAAAATCTCTCCGCGCCCCACCTCAAATGAGATATGATCTACGGCTGTAAAATCACCAAATTTACGAGTAAGATTTTCTGCTCTGATTATTGGATTATGCATCAGCCACCTCCTGCTCCATTAACCGCATAAACATATCTTCTATGTCAGGCATAATATTCTTTACTTCCGGCTTACTAATCTCACTAGCTACTAAATAGCTCATTAATTCTTCCCTGCTGATATGGGGGCGCTGATCAGTGTAATGGATATATTCTCCGAAGGGCTGCACCGAATCCGAAAATTCGTAATTTCGAAGAACCTGTATTAAGCGGTATTTATTGGAAGCAGATACAGCCCAAAGCTCTTTATCAAATTGATCGGTGATTGCTTCAGGCGTATTGATAGATAAAATACTTCCCTCCTGCATTAATGCTACACGATCGCATTGTTCAGCTTCATCCATATACGGTGTGGAAACCAAAATCGAAATATTTTCTTCTTTGAGGCGATGCAGCATTTGCCAGAACTCCTTACGCGAAACCGCATCTACGCCTGTGGTCGGTTCGTCTAAAAAAAGTACTTCCGGCTTATGGATGAGGGCACAACTTAACGCCAGCTTCTGCTTCATTCCGCCAGATAAAGCTCCTGCCATACGATCCTTAAACGGTTCTAACTGTTTGTATATTGGTTTGATGAGGTCATAATTCGTTTCTACGGTCGTCCCAAAAACAGATGCAAAAAAAGAGAGGTTCTCTTGTACCGACAAATCTTGATAAAGCGAAAAACGTCCCGGCATATACCCTACCTGCGGACGTATTTGCTTGTAATCCGAAACAACATCCAATCCCAAAACAAAAGCAGTTCCCGCATCCGGTTTTAACAAGGTTGTAAGCATTCGAAAGAGTGTGGTTTTTCCAGCACCATCAGGACCAATAAGTCCAAAAAGCTCTCCCCCACTAACCTCAAATGAGATACCTTTAACAGCTTCAACCTTGTCATACGATTTTTCGATATTTTGAACGGTAATTGGTTTCATAATTAAACCATATCATGCTGAATTTATTCAATCATCTACAATTAAAATCGGTGTTTACGATCCCGAATCCTCGGGACGCAGCAAGTTCATTATGACATTATAGCTATTGGCTAAAAATTCACCTCTCCGGGCATACCAATTTTCAGTATCCCGTCAGGGTTTGGCACTTTTACTTTTATCGCATAGACCTGTGTTACACGCTCCTCCTTGGTCTGAATCATCTTAGGCGTGAATTCGGCCTGTGATGCAATCCAGCTTATTTTTCCACTCAACTGCTGATTCTCCTCTGAATTTTTATCAACCAATATCTCCACCGATTGTCCCAATCTTACCGATGGCAGCTGAGCACCACTCACGTATGCCCGCAACTCAAGGGTATCTAAATTTGCAATCTGGTAGAGCGGTTTTCCCTGACCAACAAGCTCATGCCGCTCAACAAAGGTCGTAAGCACTGTTCCGTGTATAGGATTGATTATATAGGCATCATCAATCTGTTGCTCAACTTGATTTAATCTGGCATCTAATGATTTCACTTCTGCATGCACCGACTTCTTCTGTGTTTCCAACGCCTGAATCTGTTTCTGCATCGTTTGCACATTTCCTTCAGCATCATCCAATTGTTGCTCAGTAGCTGCGCTATCTTTTCGCATTGCTCGAATTCTCTGTAGATTTTTTTGAGCCGTCTCCAACTTTTGCTGCTGTACAGCAATCTCTGCATCAATAGTGGCTATTTTAGATTCGGCCGCTTCCCGGTGCGAAAGCAATTCATCCTTCTTTAAATTCAGCTGTACCGTATCGATTATTGCTACCTCTTTTCCGGCCGCAACAGTTGCTCCCTCAGACACAGTAAATGACAATAACTCTCCGGAAACTTTGGACGAAACCGTAGTTTCGACGGCTTCAAACTGCCCATAGGCATCCGATTTTTCATTATTAGAACATCCACCAGTAATCACAATCAGGAGTACGCCTAAAAATGCTTTATAAAAACTATATCCTTTGTATCTCATCATGTTATCCTTATCTGTTTTCTGAAATACCTAACGTTGTTTTATAATCTATTTTTGATTGCACCAGCTTTGTTCGGTGAATCATCTCCGATAACCGAGCTTGCGTAACCTTGTTCAGCTCTGTGATGTATTCCGTAGCAGTGACATTGCCGTTCTTCATCTGACTGGCTTTCTCTTCCACTACTTTTTCTCGTAGTGCAATAATCTGTTGATCCTGCTTTAATTTCTCCTCAAACAGTTCCACCTGCTCTCTTATCTTACTTAAACTGGCTTTTAACTGACGCTCAAATGCCCGTTCCTCTTCGGATATTGTTTTCTGTTGCAACTTATAAATCTGCTCTTGTTTTGTGGCATTCTGCGCATCCCAAAAATTCCAACGTAGTCGCAAACCTATCATGTAAAAGGCATGAAGATTATCGTCAAACACGTTATAGCCCGGACGTCCGTATGAAGCGCTTCCAAATGCAGATAGCGTGGGCCATTTCTTGGTCTGAACTAATTCTTTCTGATAGCTTAACGCTTCCCGATTGTTTTCAAAAAGGTCAAACTCAGGTCGTTGCTTCGGCATGTCGTTCCCGGCCGGCAAATTAACTTTCGGCATTTTAAGCCTACTCTCGGGACTGACTTCTTCATCGAGAAGATTACTCAACATTTGATATCCAGATGCAATATTAGATTGAATCTCTATCGAATCCTGTCGAGCGTTGAT
>CAYNKF010000329.1:0-3298 GCA_964397705.1 uncultured Balneolaceae bacterium
AAGTCCCGATCAAAGCAATTGCAGCTACGAATGCCTGAGCGACTGCCATTGAAAACATTGTTAAAGCTAAGCCCTGTGACCGAAAGCGGGTTAAGAAAGATCCAATAATTCCGACCAAAATAACCCCAAAGTACAATAGGTTAATGGGATTATCCTCCGATCCTATGATTCCGACGGCCAAATTTGTCCAGATAAGAAATATCCCCACCAAAAGGGCAAAACCTATTGCAATTTTGTAGATAGTATCTTGCGTCTTTCTTGTTACTAGCTTGTATATGACACTGGTCCCAAATAGTATACAGCCTGCAAAAATGAAGTCGCTGAGGGTCCAGGCTACTTCATCGGTGAATTGCATTGCAATCAATGGAATCATTAACATAATTCCTGTTGTAACGCCCAAAAAGGCGATAGACTGATAAAATGTGCTATTTGTACTCATTGAGGATCCCTTATTTATTATTTAATAAGTTAGTACTAAAAAAATTCTGATACAATAGATGAACATTGATTAAGCAGAAGGATACAAACATCGAAGATAATACGGAGTTAAGCCTTTTTAAGCATTAGCACAAAAGTAGCAGCAGTAAAGCTAACATTGCGGGAAGTGCTTGAATATAGAAAATGGTTTTGTTGACCGTCAGAGCACCAAACAGTCCTGCAATAATTATGCAGGACAGGAAGAATAGATTGATAGCAAAACCTTCTGCTCCAAGGGTAAGTCCCCAAAATAATCCAGCGGCAAGAAAACCGTTGTAAAGGCCTTGGTTGGCAGCTAAAGTTTTTGTTAGAGCTGCTTTTTCTTTGGAATGACCCAAAATGCGCAATCCAATTTTGGTATCCCATAAGAACATTTCGATCACTAAAAAAGCAATATGTAGTAAGGCGACAATCAGTATCGAAACAGTAGCTGTTATTGACATTCGGTTTGCTAATTTCTAAGGGTTATGATAACTCTTTAATCAGTCCCGACCGATAGGCTTCCAACAGTTTTTGGAGATCATCAATTTTTCGCTGAATCTCTTGACCGTTATCGGTATCACAAACGCGGATGCGCTGATTATTGCGTTCCAGAATTCTTGTTTTAGAGTGAATATCAATTTCTTCTTCAATAGCTTTTTGTGTGGACTCAAAAGGCTGGTGCGCGGCGAGAATGAGTCCATATGAATTGTAAATAAGGGTATATCCCGCGATTCCGGTTTGTTCCTGGTAGGCCTTGGCAAACCCGCCGTCAATGACTAAGAGCTTTCCTCCTGCTTTTTCGGGGCTTTCGCCCTTTGTTACCTTTACTGGAACGTGACCGTTGATAACATGTCCTTCATCAGGATTGATACCAAACTCTTCCAGAATGTCATCAATAACTTTTTCTTTGGTCCGGTGATCGTAATAAGGGTTCATTTCTTCTCTGTGGGTCTCAGGATCTTCGATAAAATAGCGCTCAAAAGTCGCCATTTTGTCTTTGCCAAATAGCGGAGACTGGGAGCCGCTCCATAAGTACCACATGGTATCAAGACCGTACTGTTTTTTTGCCGGTTCATCATTTATAAAATAGCCCTGACGGGCAAGTTGCTCCAGGCGATCCATAAATTCGCGGGGGCTATGTTTGTTGCCGTCAAGGGTGAAGTGCCGCATACGGCCATTTTTTGTCATGGGAATACAACCGTGATAAAGCAGATTATTATTGTATGTGAGGTACATACTACCTTTGGAGAATAGGAATCGCACATGCGACTGGAGACGTTCGCTGTTCTTAAACGACAGGGAGAGTTTTTCCATAACCGCATGTTCCTTTTCCGAAAGTTCATAGGGATTTTGGGGATCAATGGTAGGAAGATGGGTATCCAAAAGGGGATAGGTATGGCCGTTAAGATGAACGGTGCCCTCTTCATAGTCAATCTTATCGAGTAATAGCCGATTCTCGATCTGGAACTGTGGCTGACGCTGAATAACTTTTCCTTCCAGCTTTAATTGAATCATGGTGATGGCTTTTTGCATGCGGGCCATCAGCAGTTGTTCATTTTTAGTAAATTCTTCGTCAGCCTCTTTGGGACGAAATAGCTCACAAGGATCATCCCCATATTCTTCTACAGCAAGTGAAACCAGCGGTAGCATACTAATGGCATAGCCGTTTTCTATGGTTTCCATATTGGCATAGCGAAGAGAAACGCGAATTACGTTGGCAATACAGGCTTGGCTGCCGGCCGCTGCTCCCATCCACACGATATCGTGATTGCCCCACTGGAAATCTACGGCATGGTGCTCCATAAGTTTATCCATAATAATATGTGCACCGGGACCGCGGTCATATACATCGCCGATGACATGGAGGCGTGCGATGGTCAATCGCTGAATAAGTCGGGCCAATGCAGTGATAAATGCGCCCGAACGGTCAGTATCAATGATAGAATCAATAATACTGCTGTAGTACTCCTGCCGATTTCGAGTGCTTTCCTGCTCGTGCAGCAGTTCCTCAATAATATAACTAAAGTCCTTCGGCAGTGCTTTACGCACCTTGTTACGGGTGTATTTTGAGGAATAAACACGACAAAGCTTGATCAGCTGAAAAAGAGTTTTTCGATACCACTGATTAGGATTATCAAGCTCTTTGGTAATAACCGGCATTTTTTGTTCCGGGTAATAAATAAGAGTGGCCAGGTTTCTTTTTTCTTGGTCGTCAAGGGTATATTCAAAAATTTCTTCAATGCGCCGTTTTATCGAACCGGAGCCGTTACGTAATACATGTAAAAAGGATTCGTACTCACCATGGATATCGGAGATAAAATGTTCGGTTCCCTTAGGGAGCTCAAGGATGGCACTGAGGTTAATGATCTCTGTTGAAGCAGTTCGAATAGAAGGATATTGTTGGGCCAGTAGTTTTAGATAACGCAGCTCATTGTCGGCATTAGTCATAAATAAAGTATTTAGCAGTACGTATACGGATTAGTGATATGCAAAATATCGCGTCTGTTCCAGGCGTAAGTATGTTTATTTATTAAATACTGAAGGAACAGATAAAATGCCAGTAGTTAACTACAGAATGGGAGGGGGTAGTAGTCAATAGTTTCATTTTAAATACCTTTTGATTATAGCCTTATTAACGACATTTCGTGTAGCTTCAGGTATAGAAGTTCTGAGTTTTTTTAATTATGTGGTTTATGACATGGGTATGCTCACTCTGAGGACTGAACATGATAATTTCTGCATCCTTATTAACCTTTACATTATGTTCGGCAGGCCAGAAAAAAGGTCATTTGTATTGACAGTTTCCTGTATGCCATCAGCGTCCGTTGTGGTAAGTTGT
>CAYNKF010000330.1:0-3272 GCA_964397705.1 uncultured Balneolaceae bacterium
ATCCGAACTTTAAATCCCAACTTAAAGCCATTACCTCGGTTCCCAAAGCCTCACTTCAGGAAGTTACTGTTCTACATTCCTACCTTGGCAACTACCATGGCGAACTGATTCTGAAAGCACTGGACAAATGGGGTGTAGATCCTTCTGGAGTTGACTGTGTAGCCAGTCACGGACAAACCATTTATCATACACCCAAAAGGCAACATGATCGACCCGATATGCCCAACGCCACCCTTCAAATTGGGGATGGGGACCATATTGCTCATAAAACTGGCATTATCACCGTCAGTGACTTTCGCCAAAAACACACCGCAGCAGGAGGTGAAGGAGCTCCCATGGCAGCCTTTGTTGATCAAATGCTATTTACGCATGAAAGAAAAGAAAGAATTTTGCTAAATATCGGCGGCATTGCCAACTTTACCTACCTACCACCTTGCACATCCGATCAAAAACCATTTACGACAGATACCGGTCCCGGCAATACTCTCATTGATAATGCTGTGCAAAAGTATTTTGACAAAGATTTTGATAAAGATGGTCGTATTGCAAAGCGAGGAAAAGTACATACAAAAGCACTTCGGACCCTTAAGTCGGATCCCTATTTCCAAAAATCAATCCCCAAAACTACGGGTCCTGAAGTGTTTAATCTGGATTGGGTTGAGTACCAACTATCAAAAGCGGGCATTAACAATCTCTCAGCTGATAATTTAGTTGCTACCCTTACGCGGCTAACCACAGAAACTATTGCTGACACAATAAAAAAAACCTTGGAAAATGATTCTTGCTCTTCACTTTATGTGAGCGGCGGTGGGGTTCATAATCCGGTACTCATAGAATGGCTTCAAGAGTTATTACCTGACTTTACCATTGATTCATTTGAAAACATTGGTTTCAATCCCGATGCTAAAGAAGCGGTCATTTTTGCAATATTAGCTAACGAAATGCTTGCAGGTGAGGGATTTTCGACAGATCCTGCCAGCAAGAATAAAATAAATTTCGGAAAGATCTCATTTCCGCATTAGCATCTATTTCTGCTTTTCAATCCAATTATAAAATTTCTGAATCGCTTTTCCCCGGTGACTGATTTCATTTTTTATCTTGGAATCTAATTCAGCAAATGTTTTTTTATAAGCTGCAGGAAGAAATATTGGGTCGTAACCAAACCCCCCGGAACCACGTTCTTCAGTAATTATCATTCCACGGCATACCCCTTCAAAAGTGTAACTGCCAACATTAGTCACAAAGGCTGCTACCGTTCGAAATTGCGCTCCACGCCGTTCCATCGGTAGGTCCCCAAGTTCATCCAACAGCTTGTCCACATTATCTTTATAGCTCGCATTTTCGCCGGCATAGCGCGCCGAATACACACCCGGCCGACCATTCAATGCATCTACTTCAAGGCCTGTGTCATCGGATAAAGCGGGAAGGCCTGTTTGTTTATGAACATAGCGGGCTTTTTTTAGGGCATTCCCCTCCAATGTATCAGCATCCTCCTCAACCTCTCCGAGCTCAGGAAAATCAAACGTTGATTTCAACTCGATGCCGAGTGGCGCCAATGTATCTCGAAGCTCCTCAATTTTGTGCTTATTCCGCGAAGCTAAAACTATTGTATCCATAAGCTTTTACTTACTCAACATCTTTTGCCTCTTTCAATATTTCCTGCATTTGGTGCCATTTCAATCTTGGCCCAAACTGAGATACTACTTTTGATCCCGCAAGACTAGCCAGTTTTCCGGCTCCCGCAAATCCCATTCCATCGGTGATACCATAAAGGAATGCACCGGCATACATATCCCCGGCGCCGTTGGTATCAACGGCTTTTACATCATAGGGCTCGATATCAATGAAGGTATCACCATCATATATCATAGCACCATTGGATCCCTGCGTGATTACAAAACGCTTGGCTTCCTTTTTAAGCTCTTCACGTGCTTCCATCAAATCATTTTTACCCGTATATATTTTGGCTTCCTTCTCATTGCAGAATAACAGATCTACTGAGGCACCAATAATTTCATCAAACCTACTCTGAAATCCCTCAACAATTGAGGGATCAGAAAGTGTGAGTGCCGTTTTAACATCGTTCTGCTGAGCAATTTTCTTGGTTTGCTTCATAGTCTCAAAACCATTCTCCGAAGTAACTAAATATCCTTCGATATATACATATTCAGAATCTCTGATCGCCAGCTCATCAATTTCATTCGTAGAAAGGTTCTGAGTAATACCAAGGTAGGTATTCATCGTCCGCTCAGCATCATCAGTAACCATTACCAAACATTTACCGGTAATACCATCTTCTCGTTCTTGGCGATCAAAGTTGGTGTCAATTCCAGCCTCTTTCATATCTTCGAGGTATAAATCTCCGAAAGGATCATTAGCCACTTTACACGAATAAAAGGCCTTACCCCCAAGTTGGCTCACTGCAAAAACGGTATTTGCTGCCGATCCGCCAGGTTTCTCAACAGTCTCATCTCGATTAATATCACTAATAAGCTGTGATTGAGTATCTTCATCCACCAATGTCATCACACCCTTTTTAACATTGTGTTTTTCCAGAAAATCATCACCGATTTCAAACTCCATATCTACCAGCGCATTGCCAATACCGTAAACGTTGTACTTCTTCTTCATAAAGGGTTTTAATTGTTCAAACTAACATTTTGTCCTATCAAATAATGAGCAGAAAATACGAACTCTAAAGGGTCCAATAAAGTACAGATACGCTATTAAAAAAGGCACCTGCCTAATTAAAGACAGGTGCCAAAAAATGTGAACGATCTTCTTATCTTTATTGAGAAATAATTGGATCAGGATCGCCATCCGGATCACTTGTTGCAGACCCGTTACTTGTTGGATTTCCACCCGTGACTAGCAGTACTCCTGCAGCATGTGGACTAGCCATTGAGGTACCGCTTATTGTATTTGTACCTCCATCATTCCAAGTAGAAAGAATGTCAACACCGGGTGCAGCATATTCTACCGGAGGATCAGTAGGTCCGGACCAGTTCGAGAATGAAGCAAATACATCACTTTCATCCGTAGCAGAAATAGTCCAAACATTGTTATACTCTACACGGGCCGGCGAATAATTATTGGCATCATCGCCATCATTACCAGCGGCCACAGCAAAATATACGCCTTGGTCAGCTGCATTTCGTACGGCAGCATCGACAGCATCAGAAGTTCCTCCGCCGAGACTCATATTAGCAACATCTCCCGCAGATGCATTTTGAGCAACATAATCAATACCATCAATAACACCAGAATAAGAA
>CAYNKF010000331.1:0-3262 GCA_964397705.1 uncultured Balneolaceae bacterium
TAGAACCTACAATGACGCTGCCATTGATGGTCGGGGTTCCTTTAGCATCCATTTCCCAGGCATTTTCAAAGATGACCAAGCCGTTGAAATCAAAGTTACCTGCTACATCCAATTCACCTTCCAGGTCAAGTTCGCCGCCGGCCCGGACAACCATGATTCCATAGCCCTCAGATATACCGCCAGTTAATTTGGTATAATCTTCAATGAAGAAAATGCCCGGATCATCTTCTGTGCCTAAATCTCCCTTATAGTTCCCGCTAATTCTTTCCGTTTGCGGCTGATCTTCAAGGCGTTTTACCAAATCGGCATACGGATCATACTCAATACCACTTATGGATGCTTCATCTTCGGGGGTTCCGTCAATACGTTCGTTTTCACCCACTTTACTCTTACCGTCAGACGATTTTACCTCTACACCCGGCCGGTCTTCACATTGCCCGGTTTCATCGTAACCATTAATGTTTGATGAGCCACCCAAAAAGAAGTTAAAATCATCTGTTGCAATACCGAGACTGGAATTAAACTGAGGTACGAGATTTTCTTTTTGGCTGATGTCATAGCGTGCGACCACTTTGTGCTCAGCATCGGACCCGTTCATCGTTGCTGTTGAATTAACCTTGATGATATCAGGATTTCCGGTAGTGTTGACTTCTATCTGAATCGATCCATCTTCGAGATCGACTGTTGATTCACTATTAACCCAGCTATTGTCAGAATTGAATTTGTCAATAGCGAATTGAAGCCCGCTATGAGCAAGATTCTGCGCCAGCGCTTTATTGGCTTTACTTACGGATTGACTTGTCAACGCTTGCCGCTGATTAGACATACCCATAAAAGTGTAGCCGAGGGCTATTAACATCCCTGTTACGATAATTAACATTGCTCTCCCCATAATAATACCTCTATAATCTTAGATTTAACGGAGTAAATTGTTTTTGCCACGTTACTTCAATGTATTCTGGATTAGATGAACCCAAACCGCCTACTTTCTCTTTGCTTTGCAAGGTATACGAGATATCAATAAACCTTATTTTATCCCGTTCGGATTGAGCTCCTCCTAATAATGTCGAAATTAAGCTGGGTGAAATTGAATTTCTGTTACTGTCAAAATATTCAATTTCAAAATTGGATACATTCTTAAAAGTTGTTTCTGTACCACCGACATCACGTGTCAGCGTGTTATCGCTGCTATTGTAATCCCAAATTACGGTTTCTTCAGAGCCATCATTGTCTATGTCTCCTTCAAATTCAATTTTTCCTTCTTGAGCATCTTTGATAGGAGATGAAATAGCGCCCACTTCTTTGTATCCAATATTGGGTATATCCTTTCCAAGAATCTCATTGATGGTATTAGATTTAGTTTCAGTAATCTGACGCATAGTAAGCTGTGTGGAGCTTTGCGATAGATTCATATTCATCGTCAGAATACTTAGCAGTAAAATACCTGCTACAATAAAACTTGTGGTCAGTCCTAAATTCATAGAGCTTATTTATTGGGTTTTATAATATCTTCGTAAATAAGGCACACGTATCTCAATCTTGTCACCATTATTATCCGTCAGATAATCACTGGTCACGGTCACAACCATCTTTTTGAATTCGGTATACGGGGTTCCCGTATGTCCACTGGACATATCGAAGCCGGAAGATGAACTTACATACAAAACCTCAATATCGACCTCAAAGGCATTATCGCCGGATCCAGATTGCCAGTCAACCGTTTCGTTCCATCCGTGATAATCATCGAAGTCGTTAAAATCTGCTCTTGTATTTTCGCCCCCACCTGAACCGCAATTGCTAAATCCATCAGGAACTGTAGCGGGAGGGCCACTGGTTGAATTGGCATCAAATGGCAAGGCCCGCGCCTCGTCAATATAGGTTTGTGCAATAGCAATAGCCTTTTTTTCTGCCGAGCTCTCTATTTCTTTCTGGCTGTTCATAAAGATCATCCTATTGGATGTCAATAAGATTAGCGAAAACAGCACCATCGCCGCCATTGTTTGTATTACTTCACTGTATCCGACCATAGCTGTAGATGTCTAAGTATCAATATTATGGCAAATGTTAGAAAAATTTAATGTTTTGCCGCTCTCTTTGCAACTTCATCGCTAATATTACAATAACGTCGGTTTACACCTAATTAATTTTCATTAACGAACATTGCAATTCATTAAAGGTTATGCCGTCTATGTACAGGAGTCGCAATTTAAGGTGTTGTTACATATTAGTTCGCCAACACATAGGTTGTTTTTGCACAAATTGTGGTTTCATAACCTTGATAAAGCATTTTAAGGATCAAGATAAACAGGCTATATTGTTGGTCAGTTTTAGAATTGAACTCTAAGCAGTTAATCTACGGTACTTCATGAAAGGCATTATTTTAGCGGGCGGTACGGGATCGAGGTTATATCCATTGACGAAAGTAACTAACAAGCATTTGTTGCCGGTGGGTGATAAGCCGATGATTTATTATCCCATTGAGAAATTAACTGATGCCGGTATTGAGGAAATATTGATTGTTACGGGTACCGACCACATGGGGGATGTGGTAAACCTGCTGGGATCCGGCAAAGATTTTGGATGTCGCTTTACCTACAAAGTACAGGATGAGGCCGGCGGAATTGCCCAGGCATTGGGACTGGCAGAAAACTTTGTGGGCGATGATTCTATGACGGTGATTTTGGGAGATAATATCTTCGAGACTTCTCTTCAGAAAGCTATAAGTTCTTATCCTGGAGAGGGAGCACAGATTCTGCTCAAAGAAGTGGATGATCCTGAACGTTTTGGCGTTGCCGAGGTAGAAGGTGATAAAATAGTCGGGATTGAAGAAAAACCGGATCAGCCTAAAAGTGACTTAGCGGTGACCGGCGTGTATATATATGATGCCGGGGTGTTTAACTTTATCCGGGATTTGGAGCCGTCCGACCGTGGAGAGCTGGAGATTACAGACGTCAATAATCATTACATCAAGGAAGAGGCTATGCGGTTTTCGGTGATGGAAGGGTGGTGGACCGACGCGGGTACACCATCATCATACAAGCGAGCTAACAAATTGGTTGATTCTGAATAAAGATGAAAGCAATACTACTTGGGGCTTCGGGACAATTAGGCAAAGAGTGGCAACGCATTATTAGTCGAGACTATTCAGAAGAGATTGAGTTGCTTTCATACACCTCCAGCGATCTGGATATTACTCATTATCAAGAGGTGTCTGACGAGTTTCGTGAGCAAAAGCCGGATGTAGTGATCAACTGTGCCGCTT
>CAYNKF010000332.1:0-3227 GCA_964397705.1 uncultured Balneolaceae bacterium
TTAATGGATCATCGACTCCCCTTAAAAACAGGCATGGAAGCAACAAAAGAAATTGCAATGGCAATACTTATGGTTAGCGCTATCTGTACGAAAAATTGACCCTGAACACCGGAAATTCCGATTATCGGAACAAAAACACCCAAAGTGGTGAGCGTTGCTCCCAGCAATGCCCCAATTACTTCGTTGGTTCCCTCGAGGGCAGCCTGCATTTTAGAAAGATCTTCTTCGAGTTTGCGAGCAATGCTTTCAGAGACAACGATGGCATTGTCTACTAGTAGGCCAATGGCCAGGGCTAAGGCTGTAATAGTTAAAATGTTGAGAGTAAGTCCGGCCGCATACATTGCCGCAAAGCTAGCCGTAACAGAAACAGGAATAGTGGCCGCAACAACAATTGAAATACGCCATCCGCCTAAAAAAATCAACAGGACAACAATAACTACAATGAGAGCAGCCAGTGCAGATTGTGTGAGATTAGAAATAGAATTTTCAACATTGTCAGCATCATTTGTAAGAATTTGCAATGATACTCCTTTGGGGAGGTTGCTGTTGATAGTGGGAAGGTTATTTACTACTGCGTTGGCAACGTCGACTGTATTAGCGTCTGATTTTTTTTGCACATCAATAGAGACGCTATTTTTCCCGTTAATTTCTACTAGCGTGCTTATTTCTGCAAAACTGTCTTCCACGTTGGCAACATCCTTAACTCGTACAGGAATCCCACTATCAGTCATTTTAATGATAGTTTGACGGATTTCATCCACATCTTTATACATTGACTGAGCACGGACACTGTAACTGTTTTTGCCGGCAATGATATCCCCAACCGGAACCTGTACGTTATTGGATCGAAGGGCAGATTCAATGTCAGCGGGGATCAGCCAATGTTGAGCCAGCGACATAGGATCGACATTGATAAATACTTTGCGCTCTAAACCGCCTCGCGTGTCGGCGGAAGCGACTCCCGGTAAACGCTCTATACGCGGTTCAATAAAATCCACTCCCAATTGCCGAAGCTCATCAAGTCCTGTGTTTTCACCCTCCAGACTGAGCCGCATAATGGGAAAATTTTCAGGATCGAACTGAAAGATAATAGGCTCTGAGGCTTCAGTGGGCAACTCATTACGAATTCTGGAAATTTCTTCTCTCACCTTCAATTCTGTATTTCTAATATTAACCCCATTTTGTAGACGCAGGATTATAAAAGCACTCCCTTTACTAATATTTGAATCCAAGGTTTCGATTCCTTCTATGGAAGAAACTGCGCCTTCAATCGGTTCTACCACAAGACGCTGCATATCTTCTGGAGCAACATTGCTGTATGTTGTTTGTACAGCCAGAATGGGAATATTGAAGGAAGGGTACAACGTTATTTTTAAATTGGATAAAGAGAATATGCCAAAGCCGATGATCACCAAGGTGATCATAATCACAGTAATTGGGCGCTTTAAAATACTTCCGGCCATTGAGAATTTCTTCATAGCATCACTTTATTAAGACACTTCGGATTGCAGCAGGGGATCTTCTTTATGGATAGAATCAAACCCCATTTTTTCGACCATTGTGTTAATAAGCTTATATAAACAAGGCACAACAAATAACATCAGTATCGTTGACATTGTTAAACCGCCAATAACTGTTCGAGCCATGGGACTCCAGGTTTCCGAACCGGATCCCAGTTCGAGTGCAAGTGGTACCATAGACAGAATGGTTGTTAGGGCAGTCATTAGAATGGGGCGTAGCCTTCGTGTTGCTCCTTCAACGATAGCTTCATGTCGAGATAACTTTCGTGCCTGTAATATTTTTATATAATCGATCATAACAATACCATTATTAACGACAATCCCCGAGAGCAGAATCAATCCTACCATAGACGTCACACTGATGGAAGTTCCTGTTATCCAAAGCATTAGCAGAACACCGGTAAGGGCCAGCGGAATGGTAAGAATAATGATAAATGGTTCAACTAGGCTCTCAAATTGTGAGGCCATTACCATGTAGGTTAGGATACCGGCAATGATGAAGGCAATTACCAGATAGTAAAAAGAATCCTGTTGATCCTCAGCAGATCCTCCAATTTCGTATCGATAGCCTTCCGGCCAATTAATGTTGTCCAGCTTTTGACGTGTTTTATTGGTAGCATTTTTAAGATCCATTCCAGAAAGATCCGCAGTAACTTCTGTTACACGTTCTTGATTAATGCGAAGAATATTTGTCGGGCCTTGGTATCGTTCTATGCGAGCCAAATTGGAAAGGGGGACCCAACCGCCACTGGGCGTTTCAATTTGCAAGTTACGCAAATCAGATACCGCTGCCTTGTCGTTTTGTTTTAGTTGTACGACCACTTCAAATTCAATACCCTGATCAACATAAGTCGTCGATAGGTTTCCTTTTACGGCATTACTAAGTGCATTGGCGACCTGCGAGGTAGTCATCCCCAATCGAGAAATACGTTCTCGATCCATGGTAACGCGTAGCTCGGGGCGGCCTTGATCCGATGTGCTAAAGACATTTACAATGCCATTGATCTCACGAAGCTTCTGCTTTACCCCATCAGCAAGTTCTTGTTTGGTTTGCGGTTCATAGCCGAATATCTGTACTACAAGACCGCTTTCCCCTTCGGGACTCAGTGGATCCTGTTGAATTTCCTTAATTTCGGATCCGGGTACCACTTCCAACCGGTTCAGAAGTTGGGCGGTAATTTGTGATTCTGATCGCTGTCGTTCTCCTTGCGGTACCAGCTCAACGCGTACGGTTCCTTGATAGCCTCCAGGATTGTCGGCTCCCTCAATTCCTTCTTTATCACCAAAATCGGAAACTACCAGTCGGGCCTCGGACACTTCTTGTTCAATAATTGACTCAACCTGAGTTATGGTACGTTCCAGCTCGAAAAGGCTTACACCGGGATCTCTCTGAACATCTAAAATAAATGAGTTGTCATCTACCTTGGGAAAAAACTCACCGCCCAAAAAGTTATAAAGGGGCAGCGTTATCAGAAATAATAAAACTGCTGAAACTACAACCATTCCACTTTTATGCAGATAACGGTCAAGGATGTTACGATAACTATTTTCGACACGGTTAAGAAAGTTTGAAATGGCGGGTCCCACTTTATCGCTAAAGAAAGAGCCTATCTTGCTCCACAAATATTTACTTACCCAAGTGATGGGATATATAATGGCTGCCAAAAGTAGGAGTGGAGAAGCAACCAGGCGCTTATAAATTGTTCC
>CAYNKF010000333.1:0-3219 GCA_964397705.1 uncultured Balneolaceae bacterium
TGGATTCTCTGGGTAATGAGCTCAGTGCGTTGTATGATGACCTTGTTGGATCAGAATATCCTACTTCGCCCGATTCAACTGCACTCGCTGTAAAGCTCTTTCCCAGCGGGTCACAAACGGATCTCACATTTATCCGAAATACTTACAGCGAATTACAAACATTAATTGATGGGATGCATCCTGCCAACTTTCATCCCGAAATGAAAATTGTTCTGGCAGGACGACTAATCCGTACACTCATCGAAGTACAAACAATCACCCGCGATGTATTCGACTCATTTGGTATGGGCATAGTAATGCTACTATTCTTCGTTGTGCTATATTTTCAATACAAGAGCTACCGTGCCCATGCAGGTGATTACTTTTCATTGCGGCTGTTGATTAGACAGCTTAAGCATATTCCGGCCCACGTACTTATCCTAGCCCTACCCATGGCATTTAGCCTCACGCTTACCTTTGGGATTGCCTGGCTGGCCTATCAAAAGCTAACCATCATGACAGCTACGCTGGGGCTACTGCTTTTTGGAATGGGGATCGACTTTGGCATCCACTTCTTTGCCCGATATACCGAAGAACGGGAATCCTATGCCGTAGCTGATGCTCTTGTAAAAACGTTTATGACCACCGGACAAGCCATAGCCATAGTAGGGCTCACGACAGCCGCGGCATTTTTCATTCTCATGCTGGCAGACTTCAAAGGGTTCAGTGAATTCGGATTTATTGCGGGGGTTGGGCTCCTCCTTTCAATTATTGCCTATATATTTGTTTTACCGGCTTTACTGGTGCTACTAGAAAAAATGGGGTGGCTTAATTTATCCGAGCATCCCCGAAAGTCACAAAATGATATAGATCATGATAAGAAGAATCTACGTACTGACAGAAAACTGATATTATCCTATGTGATTATAGCTATAGCCCTCATCACAACAGCAGTTACTATTATTGAGCTGCCAAACCTAAAATTCGAGTATGATTTTGCAGAATTGGAGCCCGAATATGAAGATTATAATGTATTGCGGAATGAAATGAACAAGGTCTATAGCGACCGGAAGACCCGTAATGCCGCTTACGTTATTGTAGATACTCCTTCGCAAGCTGTTGCAGTAGCCAATCGTTTACGCGATTATATGGCTACTGATACGTTAACTCCGACTATACGATCGGTAGAAACGTTTCAGGATCGTTACCCGATAGATTCAGATGCTGCCAAAAAAAAGTTGAACCGCATACATGCTATTCGTGACCTGCTGAAAGACCCCTTTCTCAAGGATTCTGATGACTCGAAGATAGTTCAATTGCAGCAGGCAGCCTCTACGGAGCATCCTATTCCATTGAATGAAGTACCGGGATTTATTATTGATCCTTTTACCTCTAAAACTGGGGAAATTGGCACATTAGTTATTATACATCCATCTGTAGGATTGGCTGACGGCCGTAATTCTATGCTATTTGCCGATGATGTCGGGGAAATAACGATACATGGCGGACAAACTTTCCATGCGGGTTCTACCTCCATTGTTGCCTCCGATATGCTTCGACTTATGATAGAAGAGACTCCTATCATGGTTAGCCTCACCATCCTGTTTATTATCATTTTTAAACTAATCGTATTACAAAAAGTAAAATGGATGATCTTTGCACTACTTCCCCTTACAGCCAGCTTTTTATGGATGTTTGGATTTCTTGAAATTTTTGGATGGAAACTAAACTTCTATAATCTGGTGGTACTTCCTACTGTCTTAGGAATTGGTGATGACAGTGGCATTCATTTGGTCCACCGTTACCTAGAGGAAGGTAAAGGCTCAATTCACAAAGTACTTACCTCAACAGGCGAACATATTACCATTAGCGCTCTTACAACTATGCTTGGCTTTGGAGGCCTCCTTTTTTCAATTCATCCGGGAATGCGCTCCATTGGAGAAATGGCTGTTTTAGGGATTGGACTAACCCTTTTTGCGGCACTTTTTTTACTTCCCGCAATATTGACTGTTTTTGAATACAAATCGAAGAAAGATCGACTATAGCCTTATTTCTGTAGTGCAAATTTCTACATGCTGTGCATGGTTATACCTACAGACAAGCACCTTGTGCTATATTAAATTGAATATAGATTCAAGAGAGAGAAATTGACATTTTGAAATTGCACAACCTTATGAATGCTACGGCACAATATTAAGGTAAGTCCGAATTAATGACCGGAGACTTCTGCTGGAATTGGCCTAAATAAGGCATTTCAAGGAGTGTGCAACGGTCTATTAAATATCGATATGAAAATATCGATGTTGAGCCAGCAGTTAAGGGTGCTTTGAGTGATCAAGGCTGAGATTATACCTTAAATACTTAATTCAGGTAATGCTGAGATAAGGAAACTGTTGGCTTTTTTATTTTTGCGAGAACTCCAATTCAGGCCCATATATCTTCCAAAGTTGTCCCACCAAAAGGGGAACTCCACTCATTACAAAAATTAATATCCAGCCCTTTAGTGTGGGAGGTGTTATTTTTAACACATCACTTAAGATTGGAATATAAACCGCCATAAACAGCAATCCTGTACATAGTAGCAATGCTCCCCAAATGTAGTTGTTTGTTGTAATAGTATTATTCCAGAATATAGAGTCGCCACTGCGCATATTAAACACATGCCATAACTGGGCAAATGCAAGGGTTAAAAAAGATAACGTAACCGCTTTGTCTGCAGATAAATTAAGATATTCCATCCCAACAAAAAGTGACCCAAGCACTGAGAACGTAATAATGAGGGAATAACCAGCTATACCCATCCATTCATTACGACCCAAGATAGGCTGATCAGGATTACGGGGCGCCTTTCTCATAATCCCTTCTTCCCCCTCACCAACGCCTAAAGCCAAAGCGGGAAAAACATCAGTAACTAAATTTAAAAAGAGTATCTGTAATGGCAGAATAGGTAAGGTCGTGCCAATAATGGTCGCCATGGCAACCACCATTACTTCACTAACATTACATGACATCAGATAGTAAATAAAACGGCGGATGTTATTAAAAATGACACGCCCCTGCTCTATTGCACTCACAATAGTTGAAAATGCATCATCAGTAAGCACCATATCAGAGGCCTCTTGCGCTACCTGGGTACCCCGTTGCCCCATAGCAATGCCAATGTCGGCCTTCTTAAGAGCAGGAGCGTCATTGACCCCATCGCCCGTCATGCCGACGATATGGTGACTGTTTTGCATTTCT
>CAYNKF010000334.1:0-3208 GCA_964397705.1 uncultured Balneolaceae bacterium
TCATTAACAGTTTTTCGGGCTTTAAAAGTGCTAACCTTATGGGCACAATTAACGAGGAGGGCGTCGAAAACCTGGCAATATTCAGCTCTGTTGTTCACCTGGGATCTAACCCTCCTCTGCTGGGATGTATACTGCGCCCCCAAACTGTACCGCGACATACTTATGCAAACATCAAGGAAACAGGCTGGTACACCGTTAACCACGTCAACAGTGCCATATACCGGCAAGCTCATCAAACTTCCGGCAAGTACCGAGAAGAGTTATCAGAATTTGAAGTCAGCGGCTTAGAATCGTGGTATTCCGAGACCTGCCGTGCTCCCTATGTTGAAGCAGCTCGCATTAGAATTGGCTTAAAGCCCCTTGAAGAACACTTTGTGGAGGCAAATAAAACCATGATGCTGGTGGGTGCTATTCAGGAAATCTGGATACCGGAAAATTGTAGGGAAGAGGATGGATTCCTGGATATTGAAAAAGCCGGTACGGTCACTATTAGTGGATTAGATGCTTATCATACCACCAACCGTCTCGATAAGATGGAGTATGTCCGAGTGGAAGATAGCCTAAAACGCAAAGAAAGCAGCTAATTCCTTCAGTTTAGGTCGGGTTATAGAATTTATGGCATAGTTATGCCACGGCTTTCCAGAACTAAGTCAATTGAGCGAAAATGTAATTGGCAAAGCAAATTTGAAATTTACCGGCTTACCATTTTTTGTTGCCGGTTCGAATGAAGCTTTTTGCACAGCTTCAACGGCGGCCCTGTCACACCCATATCCCAATCCCTTGTCGACTTGTAAATCTTGGGCTTTCCCTTTTTTATTGACGACAAAACTGACAATCACACGGCCCTGAATTCTGTTTTTTTGTGCCTCAGGCGGATACTCCAATTTACGCTGAACACGCTTCAGACCTCCCTTTAACTTGGGGAATTCTACCCCGGGTTCTAATATAGGTTGTTGTCCGTAAACCCTATTATCAGTTGTGACTTCATTTTGTGCTTCTGTCGACTGTTCCGTGGATTTACAGCTGACAACTAACAGCAATGCCGCCGTTAGAAAAACGCTCCATTTTGATTTCATAGTCAATTTATTGGGTAGTGATATGACTTCCGAGGATGTTACGAAAATTATTTCTCGGAAAACAATTATGTATTTAAGGAAGTAATTTTATTCGCTCCAAGGCGGTACGATACCATTCATCCGAGCATAGGCAATCGACTGACCCACATGCTCACTTTTATGGGTAATCAGTTGCATTAACACCGCCTGTCCATTTACGGTATTGCCATACATTTGTGTTTCATCCTGCAGCTTTGAAACAGGCATTTCTTTCATTGCTGCTTTCACGTGGTTGATGGACCGCTCCAGAATAGCTACCACATTTTCCTTGCCTGTTATGGATTCAATATCTTCCATATTCACATCGTCAGGTGCCGGAATTCCCAGCGAATTTTCCAGGTAGTAAAAGTTATAGCGTGCGATATGAGTATACACTTCTTCTACAGACATTACGCCTTCTTCCGGTCGCCAGGAATACTTATCAGCGGGCATTGCTTCGGCCAGCGAAAGTACGCGCGAAGCATAATCAAAATGTCTGCTAAATTGATTCTTGAAATTATTGGATTCCTGAGCCTGTAGAGGCTGGATCCAACAAACCATAATTAGTACCGATAGTATAGCTCCTGTTATTTTTTTCATAGCACATCATGTTTATTGGGGTGTAAAACTTCGACCTTATATCAAAATCACCTTCTGCTCCCATTCTTCTTTTGAGCAGTGTTATTAAGATCGGGCTTTTCAATGTTCGTAAAAAATTGCTTCAACGAGTATACCACTAAATCCTTATCCACTTCGTTAATAGGATGACCAGTCTTAGGTAAAACCATTAGCTCTGAATTATCCGTTTTTCTATAGGCGGCTACAGTCTGATCGAGCCCGGCTGTCGTATCAGAATCCCCGATATGAAATCGAATGGGACAATCAATCTTCTTCCAATCATCCGCCTCAATGCTTGGATGTTCCCCCAAATACCCCAACATATCGCGAGTACTGTTTACCACTCTCTCCCAGCCTGATAAATGCCGTTCTTTTAGCTTTTCGATAAAGTGCGGCACTTTTTCTACCATTTTTCCCGGGTGCAGGTATTTACTCTCCCGTTCTGCAATCTCTTTATTCCAATGCAATATGGTACCAAGCGTTGCCACCGCATTTACTCTTTCGGGGTGATCTTTTGCCAAAGTCAGTGCCACATACCCGCCCATACTGTATCCAAAAATATTGGCCTGACCTATACCGTGCTCATCCATATATCCCAATACATTTTCTACAAAATGGGAAACCCGAAAAGGACTGTCGGTTGGGCCCGCTTCACCGTGCCCCTCAAAATTTAGCCGGTGGACATCAAAATAGTCGTTAAGCTGCGGTAAGATAAAATCAAATTGTTTTGATGTCCCCAGCGCTCCGTGTAATAATATTAGTGATTCCATATCTCGCTTTTCAAAGATGAACTTGTCTTATGATAGATACGATATCAATGTGATATACCAAAATTTAAGAATGGGCATCCAATTTAAAATCCTTTTCCAATCAGAACTATTAGCTGCCCGACCCTGGATAGCGCATCGTAAAATAAGCCCACTTTCCGGATTTGTCGGTACATCTTCCCGCAAATCTATTATCTCCGTTCCCAGCCATTTTGCATGTTAACAGCACCTGTTCTTCGGGCTCCTTAAACGAAAAATGGAGAGTATCATTTTGTATCCGTGGATCCCGGGCTCTCATCACCGTACTGTCGGGACCGATAATATCTATGGCTAATTCATCATCAGCATAGGAAACATTATAGGAAAGAGGATTCTCCATTTCCGGATGGTTCATAGGAGTCAGCGATCCGGTCCAACGTCCTGTTTCCAGCTTACCATTGGATTGGCAGCCTATCAGAAGGCACGTGGTTAAAGCCAGTAATACATTTTTCATAGATCTTCGAACAGATAGGTCTTAAGTTTTATGAGCAGCTATATCGCCATTTACGCGGGAGATAGTACGCAAATTTCCAATTGGGAGCAATAGATAAGATCAATCCCACAATGCATTTTTGCCTGTATAAAGCTTGTAACCCAATCTATTTACCTCTAGTAGGACTGTTTCCCACTCTAATCCTTACAGAAATTTTGTATCATAATATTTGATTATGGTAAAAGGTTTGAGCTAAT
>CAYNKF010000335.1:0-3191 GCA_964397705.1 uncultured Balneolaceae bacterium
ATTCAAACGAATTTATGGGCATGCTTAATTATATTCGGCCTGGTAGGGATTTGTTTTATCTTTTGAAAGCGGTTGATCCTAACCACCCGATTAATGGGCTTGCTCTTCCCTTAAGTAACAGTTAGGTTGAGGAAAACCAATCTAACTAACTATTTAGTTCTATGAGTAAGCAGGCAAAAAATACCCGACAAGAAATTATTGAGGCCGCTCGGAATGAGTTTTTGACCCATGGATTTGAGGGGACCCGTCTCCATACTATTGCCGATCATATTGGAGTAACGAAGGCCATGATACACTATTATTTTAATACAAAAAAAGAACTTTTTGAGCATGTGTATAAACAATCGGTGCAGGTAATCTTTGAAGATCTGAATGATGTTCTTTCGAAAGATGTACCTCTGTTTAAAAAAATAGAGTTACTGATCGAAAACAGTTTGCAAAAAGCAGATCAAAGTCCCCGGGTTTTGTCGTTCGTGATTACGGAAATCAGCAGAAAACCGGATTGGCTGCAACCCATTTTTGAGGATCAGGTTGCACTACAGGTCACATCGTTTGAGAAGGAACTAACGGGTGCTGCCTCAAATTATGAAATAGCTTCTGTGAGCGTTCAGGATTTACTTATGAATATTTTTTCTCTTTGTTATTATCCTGTTATTGCAGGGCCGATACATCAGTCGCTATTTGATATTGAAGATGCTGCATCAGAACAAGGATTTTCGCAGAAAAGAAAGGGAGTGATTTTGGATACCATTCTAAATTGGCTGACAGCCTGATACGCTATGTTATCCACTAAAAAATTAATACACTCTAACCGACATTTATACAAAGCATTATGTATTTTTACATATTGAAAGGCCCTGTAGGCTAAGGTTCGACCTGATACCTCAGATTGCAATTTAATACGGCTATAATGGGCGCAAACACAACTCGTTTACTTGCAGCTGTAATGTTTACCGATATCGTCGGTTATACAGCTATGATGCAGGAAGACGAAGATAAAGCTAATAAACAAAAGCAACGGCACCGAGAGGTGCTGAACGAGAGAGCTGCAGCATTTGAAGGGAAGGTACTTCACTACTATGGCGACGGTGCACTTACTGTTTTTAACAGTGCTTATAATGCTGTTATGTGTGGCATTAAAATTCAGAACGATTTAGCCAATCCCTATCTGCCACTGCGTATCGGTTTTCATGTGGGCGATATCGCTTATAATGCTGAAGATGTATATGGTGATGCCGTAAATATTGCCTCCCGACTAGAGTCACTTGCAATATCAGGGGGTATATTGATTTCTGAGAAGGTACAGGATGAAATTAGAAATCACCGTGATATAAAAACAAAGGAGCTTGGAACCTTTGAATTGAAAAATGTTAAACATCCTATTTCAATTTTTGCCGTTACCAATGAGGGCATTAATGAACCATCAGCTCGAGACATAAAGGCTAAGAGCGGTCGGGTTGAGAACCGTATTGCAGTGTTGCCATTCGTAAATATGAGTGATGAGAGAGGTTTTGAGTATTTTGGTGACGGCCTTACCGAAGAAATTATTAACGGATTAACAAAGATAAGGGGAATTGATGTTACCTCCCGAACCTCGGCCTTCGCCTACAAAGGGCAAAATATTGATATACGAACAATTGGAGAAGACCTCATGGTTAGCCACATCCTTGAGGGAAGTGTGAGAAAAAATGAAGATAAAATTCGAGTTACGGCCCAGTTTATTGAAACCGGAGGAGGGTTTCATCTATGGTCAGAAACGTATGAGCGGCATCTGAAGGATATTTTTGAAATACAGGATGGCATTTCGGAAGAGATTTTACAAAAAGTCCAAAAAGGGTTTGAAGAAGAGGATCCAAGACCGGAGCCTGAGCCTCCCAAGCTTCGTAATAAGAAAGGGGCTTATGAACACTATTTGGAGGGGAATTTTGAGTTGCAAAAGCATTCGCTCACCTCGGTTCATAAGGCAATGCAATGTTTTAATCAGGCCATTGATAAAGATGTTACAGACCTGAAATCAAGACTAGGCTTGGCTCAATGCTATATATTTCTGGGTATCTATGGACAGATGCAACCCCGGCGTGCCTATAAAAAGGCCGAAGAAAATATTGATGCCGTTTTAACTTTAGATGATCGATTTGCGACAGCAGTAGCATTAAAGGGGACCATAGAACTGCTCCTGCGACAAGATTATGAAAAGGCAAAACGATTATTAGACCGGGCGTATGGAATTGACTCCAATAATTCGGAAGTATGCTATAATTATTTTCGCTTTTTAACTATGGTGGGGGAAAATGAAACTGCGCTTGCCTGGATGGAACGGACGCTGGAGTTGGAGCCTACCAACCTTCTTTTTAACGCTGAGCTGGCCAGGGCCTATTACAATTTGAATAAGTTTTCGAATGCGCTTGAACAATATAACTATACGCTGGAGCTTGATTCATCTTTCCTTGCGGCATTGGAAGGCAAGGGATGGACGTTAGTTGCTATGCAAAAGCTTAAAAAAGCGCATAAAGAGTTTGAAGTATTACAAAACTTGGTATCGCAGGAGCAAAAGAATATCCCTCACTTAGTTTATACAAACGCTCGACTTGGCATGGATGAGGTGGCGGAACACTTTATTGATGCATTGCAAATCGGTGATGCTGAGGATTCATATATGGCCTCCTCTCTTGATATTGCCATAGCCTACCTTGGGATGAAAAAGTACGACGAAGTTTTCTTTCACTTGAAGCGAGCCGCCGAAGATAAAGCTGGTGAAATATATTATATATTTTCAGATCCTTTATGGGACGAGATAAAACAGGAAGATCGTTACGATGATTTACTGAATCAACTGAATATTCCAGAAGATCCTCAATGGTCTGTTTTTAAACCGCAAGATAATTCTTCTTGAAAAAGATTACTCGCATTTGCACTTCCCCATTGTAATTTTCTGCAAAAAATCTGCTGTTATGGCAAGAATCTCTCTTTTGTTTTTTCTAAAGCTAAAAAAGCTATAGTTGAGTGAAATCCTGATAAATAGTTGTATAGCTGTTTTAAAAACGGTTACATATCCTTCAGCTTTATAATCTTTTCTTTTAACACAGATAAAATAAGATCCACCTCTTTCAGGTGGGTTCGAAAGTTAAGTACGGCCAGTCGCAGGAATACTGTGCCATCAATGTGGGTTGAGGACAGGAAAACACGTCCGT
>CAYNKF010000336.1:0-3155 GCA_964397705.1 uncultured Balneolaceae bacterium
GGTGATACCGCAATCGAAAAGTTAAGTGGAAGCTTTCCTGATTCGGATTATCTCGGTGATACGTATATAAATGCTTCTGAGCAGGAGATGTCAGGACTTGAAGCATCGGCTTCTGCCAGAATAACTCCCAAGCTAAATATAGAGGGAAATGTATCACTTACGCGTTCGAAGTTGACCTTTTCGCCGGATGATATTGATCCAGCATATACAGGAGGCAATCATGTACAAATATATGAGAGCGGAGCCTATGTAACCGAAGAAAAAGAGATTGAGGGTTTAACACGACGTCCATCCGTTAATGCTTTTATTAGTGCATCATATTTAGCTACTGATAAATTGCGAATCAAATTTGATTCCCGATACCTAGATTCCCGCGATGATGTATATTACAGCGCAAGCCTGGGGCCGTATGGTGCCCTAGATCGTAGCAATGTTTCGGGTTATAACGTAACCAATGCAACGATAAACTATTCGGTTACGGAAAATCTGTCTGCACTTTTAAAAGTAGAGAATCTGTTTGATAGTGATTATCGGGAGATCAACGGTTATAATACGCGGGGACGAGGATATTTCATAAAGTTGCATTACCAATTATAGATAGTTCAATTCTAAAATAAGTTTTAGCCTCCTTTCAATATTTCAGGTGGAAGGAGGTTTTTATTTAAACGGATTCTATTTATTGAACATTAGAATACTGGTCTTCTGAAAGTATCTTAAGTAGATTTATGATCTCAATTGTAGACTTTGATAAAGTTATCCACAATTTTTCTTAAAACGGATAAAGAAGTCTGTAGTTTTTCCCTCATATTTTGTGATCTATTGTGGATAACTCCTGTATTTTGTGGAAAAGTTTTAGCCTTTTTGACTTGTTCCATTGTCGCATTCCTTTATATTTAATTGACAGGAAACGACACTAATATGTGCTTTTTCAGAGCCTTCCAATCAAGTAAAAATTATTAAAGTAAACCGTAGTTAGTCATATGAAATTTTCGCGATTTTATACACAAGAGAAGTGGGACAGCCCATTTGGAGATATGAATTTTGAGAGCCGCAAATCGGAGATTAAAAATCCCGATGGGTCGATCGTTTTTTCAATGGAGGAACTGATCGTACCCGAAACATGGTCGCAGGTATCTACCGATGTGATTGCCCAAAAATATTTTCGTAAGGCAGGCGTACCCCAGATTACCAAAAAAGTAAAAGAAAAAGGAGTGCCGGAGTGGTTACAGCGTTCCGAAGCCGATGAAAAGGCTATGAAAAAAGAGGGGATTGATGAGGATGATTATTATGGTGGAGAGTTTGATAGCCGCCAGGTTTTTCATCGCCTAGCCGGTTGCTGGACTTATTGGGGTTGGAAGCATGATTATTTTGATTCTGAAAAAGATGCGAAGGTTTTTTACGAAGAACTTAGTTATATGCTGGCCAACCAAATGGCGGCTCCAAATAGTCCCCAGTGGTTTAATACCGGTTTGCACTGGGCTTATGGTATCAATGGTCCGTCACAAGGTCACTATTATGTAGATGGTAAAACAGGAGAATTAACGGAGTCTGATGATGCTTATTCTCATCCACAGCCTCATGCCTGCTTTATCCAGAGTATTGATGATAATCTGGTTAATGAGGGTGGTATCATGGATCTATGGGTCCGAGAAGCTCGCCTCTTTAAGTATGGTTCCGGAACGGGGAGTAACTTCTCGAAGATTCGCGGTGAGGGAGAACCATTGAGTGGGGGCGGAAAATCATCTGGACTGATGAGCTTCCTCAAAATTGGGGATAAGGCAGCGGGTGCTATTAAATCGGGCGGTACCACGCGGCGCGCAGCCAAAATGGTATCACTGGATCTTGATCACCCCGATATTGAAGAGTATGTAAATTGGAAAGTCCGGGAAGAGCAAAAAGTTGCCTCGATGGTTGCCGGATCCAAAATATTAGAAGATCATCTCAAAAAAATTATCAAGCTTTGCAATAAGCCTGTAGAAGTTGACGGGCGTACATTCAATGGTGCAGTAAGTCGTGACCCTGTTAAAAATAAAGAGCTTGGCAAAGCCATTAAGGAAGCCAAGCAAGATCAGGTGCCCCTTAATTACATTGAGCGTGTTGTACAGTTGGCGGCGCAAGGATACACCGATCTGGAATTCGAGACCTATGATACGGATTGGGATTCTGAAGCGTACCGAACGGTAAGCGGACAAAATTCAAATAATTCCGTTCGTATTCCCAATAAGTTTATGCGAGCCGTCAAAAATGATGACGAATGGGATCTTTATTGGAGAACGGAAAAGCGCAAGGCGGCCGAAGAAGGACGTGAACCGGAACCCCATAAAACAATGCCGGCCCGTGAACTTTGGGATCAGATCTCTAACGCGGCCTGGGCGTGTGCTGACCCGGGGGCACAATACCATGATACCATTAACGAGTGGCACACATGTCCGAATGATGGCCCAATAAATGGAAGTAATCCGTGTTCGGAATATATGTTCCTTGACAATACGGCTTGTAACCTGGCCTCGCTGAACTTGATGAAATATTTCAAAACGGATGAGTGCAAAGAGTTTGATGTTAAGTCTCTACGTAACGCTTCTCGTTTGTGGACAGTAGTACTTGAGATCTCTGTGCTAATGGCCCAGTTCCCTTCTAAGGAAATAGCCGATCTGTCGTATAAGTACCGTACGCTCGGACTCGGATTTGCCAACTTGGGTGCAGCATTGATGGTACAAGGCGTACCTTACGACAGTGATGAAGGTTGCGCTATTGCCGGTGGATTGATGAGTATTATCCATATGAATGCTTACAAGACCAGTGCCGAAATGGCGAAAGAACTTGGAGCATTTGAACGATTTGAAGCCAATAAAGAGCCGATGCTCAAAGTCGTTCGAAATCACAAACGTGCGGCTTACAACGTCGATCCCGATGAATACGAGGATTTGACTGTGAAGCCGATGGGCATTGATGCGAATGAATGTCCTGAAAATCTCCTTAAGGCTGCTCGGGAAGATTCTGACGAAGCAGTTAAAATGGGAGAGAAGCACGGCTACCGAAATGCGCAGGTTACCGTAATTGCACCTACCGGAACAATTGGTCTGGTAATGGATTGTGATACGACTGGTATTGAACCTGATTTTGCATTGGTTAAGTTCAAGAAACTTGCCGGCGGC
>CAYNKF010000337.1:0-3136 GCA_964397705.1 uncultured Balneolaceae bacterium
TTATCCAAACTACCCATGAAGAGTTTATGGAGGCTATGAAGGAACTCCAGAACAAAGGCATGGAACGCCTCTTATTAGATTTAAGAGGCAATCCCGGCGGTTATCTGAGTCAAGCTGTGGCTATTACTGAAGAATTCTTCCCCAGAGGCACAAAAATTGTTTCCACAAAAAGTCGACACACACGATTCACCTCGGCTTATTACTCGCGCCGTGATGGTATTTTCAAAGATAAGCCGCTGATGATTCTTGTTGATGAGGGATCGGCCTCTGCAAGCGAAATTGTTAGTGGTGCTGTTCAGGATCACGACCGCGGATGGATTGTCGGACGACGTACTTTCGGCAAGGGACTGGTACAGCAACAATACGAACTTGTTGACTCCAGTAAAATCCGTGTTACTATCTCCAAGTATTATACCCCCTCTGGCCGATTAATTCAGAAACCCTACAACAAAAAAGGCGGTGAAGAATATGCTTATGAAATCTATCAGCGCGGGGTTGATGCCAAGGGTGATGCCATGGAATTTGTATCTCATGTACCCGATTCACTAAAATATTCAACCGATGCAGGACGAACCGTTTATGGCGGGGGTGGAATAGTTCCCGATCATATCGTTCAACCCGATACCGCTCAATCTAAAATTGTAGCTAATTATATGCTACGTAATCGAGTTGGATTCAATTTTGTTCGTGACTATCTGGATGAAAATGGAGATGCCTTCCGAAAGAAATGGGAGAACAATTTTGATCAGTTCAACAAAGAATTCGAATGGTCGGAAGAACAGATGGATGAGGTTTTCAGTCGTCTGAAAGAAAAGAACATGGTTGTAACGGATACGCTTTCCAAACCGGACTTTAAATCTGACACCCTGTTCATTCCTGAAGGACATTTGGAAGAAATTGAATGGATGCCTCGCGGACTCATCAAAGCAGAGTTGGCGCGGCAGGTTTGGGGACTTAAAAGATACTATCCTGTTAGAAATAAGCTTGACGAAACTATCGATGAAGCAATGAAAATGTGGGATGAAGTAGCGAAGCTGGAAGAGTATGCGGCCACGCATACAATGCCATCAAATGATCGTTATTAACCCTCTCTTGCCAACAAGTATTTACAAGCCCGGCTCTATGAGTCGGGCTTTTTCTATTTACAAAAATTGACTCATAAAGGCTATTGCGGCTGTTTCTGTGCGCAGCCTATTGGGACCAAGCGATATCAACTGTGCTCCCTTGTCAGTGAGGTCACTAATCTCATTTTCCGAGAACCCACCCTCCGGTCCAACTAATAATAGTGTTCTTTCGGAATTACGTACGGTTTTGTAATCAATATCTCCATTGCTCTCATCTACCTTTTCGTGGGCAACCAATATATCATCTACTAAAAAAGCATTCAGCATCACGTCCAGCGAATGATAGATCTCTACTTTGCATAAATGAGACTGTAAGCTTTGCTTCATGGCCGAAATCGCCAGTGACTCCAATCGGTCCATACGCACATTTTCTTTTATGGTATGCTTACTTCTAAATAGACATATTTGAGCAGCCCCCAATTCAATAGCTTTCTCCACAGCAAATTCCAGTCGATCTCTTTTCTTAATGATCCCCATTCCTAGCACAAGGTGTGGCTTGGGGCGTGAATCGTGCTGCTCATTTTCAATTTCTACTTGCACTGATTTCTTTGTAATCTGACGAATGACTCCCTGATAGTGCCCTCCTTCTCCGTCTACAATTCTTATTCTGTCACCTTCCCGCGCTCTCATAACCTTAGAGGCATGAATAGCCTCTTGGTCCAACAGTTCAGCAAATCCATTATTTATCTGTGATGGCGGTGCATAGAAAATATTCATCATTTACTGCTTTTTACGGAACGGTTCTCCAGGCTTAAATTCCGTCTGGCCGGTTTCCAAAACAATTTCAACATATGGAGCACAAAGTCTACAACTATTGCTGCAATAATTCTGATTTTGAAGTTCTTCAAGCGAGGTAACATTATTTTGGCTGGCATACTGCTTTACCTCAGTAAAATCCCGATTGTGACAAATACATTCTGTTACGCTATTTGGAGCCATAACAATCAGCTTTAATCCCTACTGTTTAAAATGTTTTCCTAATCGAAGTTCTTGCCCTTGATAATTACTCTCAATGTCATCCCCATACACAAATTGAGGTACTTCCGTGTTAGGTTCAAATTTCATGCTGCAAAACGTTTGTCCGTCTTCAATCAAAAAAGGCACATCGTGTGAACGCACCTCTAACACAGCGCGTGCACCTTTGTCCTCTACGCGACCGCCAAAACCACTGTCAAAAAATCCGGCATAATGTGTACGAAGCTCACCCGATCCCGTATCGTAAGCAATCATTTCTGCAGCTAAATATTCCGGAATACGACAACGCTCTTTAGAGGCAAATATATAAAAGGCCTCCGGTTCTAATATCAGGTGATCATCAGGTTGATGATAAATAGGTTCCCAAAACTCCGAAACTTCGTAATAATTGATGTTATTAAGATCGATATAATCACGATGCTTTTTAGCCTTATACCCAACAATTTTACCTTCTGATGCGTGTAAATTTACGCTCAAAAAGAGTCCGTTATTAACCTTCAGATCATCTACATCCACAGGGTCACCGCCCTCGGTAAAAAGCATCGGATCGGAACTATGTGTACGCAAGATATCCTGATCGGAAAGCACGGTATACCCATGACGGATACGCAACTGATTAAGACGTTGTCCAGTTTTTATTTTTATTGGAAAAGACTTGGGTACAACCTCCAAATACATCTTTCCTTTATAGCCCGATCGTATTTCTTCAAATCGATGCGAATAGTCTGTTATCACCCGTGTAAAGACATCAAGCCGCCCGGTTGTACTCTTGGGATTAGCTTTAGCAGAGAGATGTTCTCCCGATACAATCTGGTAATCCACACCGTTTTTGTTACCATTAAATAATGTTTTCTGCGGTGAGATGTGCGACGGTAAATGTAACTCTTCGAGCAGCGGAATGATATAGACACAATTGGGTTCTAAAATAGCCCCATCGGTTATAGAAAAATCGTACTGACTTAGTATCTCAAGCTTCTGGTCTACCGATTCATCTTCGGGCAAGAAACTGCACCTAACCCTGTAGGCCTTTTCCCCTA
>CAYNKF010000338.1:0-3135 GCA_964397705.1 uncultured Balneolaceae bacterium
CATCCAGTCGTAGACCGCCGACCCCTCGCGCAGGAACTCGGGGTTGGAGACCACATCAAACAGGGCCGGATCCACGTGCTCGCCGATGAGGGCTTCAACGCGATCGCCGGTGCCGACCGGCACAGTCGATTTGTTGACAATGACGGTATAACTGTCGACGATGGGCCCCAATTGCTCGGCCACCGCCATAACAGCGCTAAGATCGGCTTGGCCGTCGCCGCCGGGTGGGGTCGGCAGGCACAGAAATACGATATCGGCCTGCGGGACGGCCTCCTCAATGTCGGTGGTAAAGTGCAGGCGCCCTTCCCGCTGGCTGCGGGCGAAGATCGTCTCCAGGCCCGGCTCGTAAATCGGGATCTGCCCGTCTTTGAGTTCTCCCACTTTCTGCTCATCAATATCGACGCACGTGACGTTGTTGCCCGAATCGGCGAAACAAGTGCCGCTGACCAGTCCCACATATCCGGTGCCAATTACTGCTATGTTCATTTACTTATCGCTCAATTTTTTTGACTTCTAATTTTAGTTTTCCGGCTGGAACATCCACATCGAACGTTTCCCCTACTTCTCTACCAAGAATAGCTTGCCCAATCGGAGAATCTACGGAAATCTTATTCTTTTTAAAGTTCGCTTCATCCTTAGAGACAAGAGTATATTTAACTTCTTTGTCTACGTTATGGTTATGGATCGTAACCGTTGAAAGCAAATAGGCTTTATCTGTTTTAATATCTTCCTCATCCAATATTCGGGCATTTGCAAGGGCATTTTCAAGCTCAGCAATTCTCTTTTCAAGCATTCCCTGAGCTTCTTTGGCAGCATCGTATTCTGCATTTTCACTTAAGTCTCCCTTTGCCCGTGCTTCGGCAATTTCCTCAGCAATTTCTTTACGTCCTCGGGTTTTTAAATCTTTTAACTCCTCTTCGAGCTTTTCGAAGCCTTCTCGTGATAAGTAATTCTTTTCCACGGTACTTTTCTTTGGTTTAAATCCTTGTTTGTGCAAGCTTATTAAATAATAAATGCCAGCCGATTAAGCTGACACTATCTTTATAAAGCGCCTTAAAATACCATGAATTACGCTCTGTTTCCAAATCTAAATTTTGTACCTTCTTAGTCAGATTTTGAATCTCAAAGTAACCATAAATTGCAGAAGTTAAACACCAAAGAAATCCTAGAGCAAAACCTGGAACGAACAATTCCGGGTCGCTTAAATAAACTCAAAATCCTTCTTCATAACGTCAGAAGTATGCATAACGTGGGAGCTGCCTTTCGCAGCGCTGATGCCTTCGGAATTGATGAAATACTTTTGTCAGGATATAGCCCTACTCCACCACGACCCGAAATTGCCAAAACGGCAATCGGCGCTCAAAAACACGTTAAATGGCAACAGGTAGAATATCCCCAGAAATATTTAGGAACCCTTAAGGAAAATAATTACCGCTTAGTAGGGATGGAGCAAATGACGGACAGTATTTTACTTCCTGATTATACGATCCCGAAAGAAAAAGATATCTGCCTTGTTTTTGGAAACGAAGTCACTGGGCTTGATGAGGATATAATCCCATATGTTGATGATTTCGTAGAGATACCTCAATACGGTCATAAGCATTCATTAAATGTTTCGGTAACTGTTGGCGTAACATTATATAGTTTTTTAATCAAATACTGGTAGCATGGACTCACTTCTGTAACTTTATGTGATAAAAGACCTCATATCATTATCAATTCATTGGTTCCCATTCAGATTGGACAATCCCTCAATACTTATTGAATCTCGATTAAATTAAGTTATTAAATGTTATGAGACTATAAGTAGGTGCTTTGGGTTAATTGTCAAATACCAAAAATAAGTACTTTACGCTATTGCTTTAAATATAGACCCACCTTAATTTCTCCGATTAATATCATTACAGCCCTTTATTTAGCAAGATAAAATCACCATGCGCAAGTTAAACAAAAGTTTAAAAAATTATTATAAAACCGGTTACTACAAAGGATTCTATAAGATACGAGAGCACGTCTATAAGCTTTCAGCCAAAACACATCTCACCTTTAGTAATGGGAAAAAAGAACTTTTTGCCTCCGGAAAATTTAAAGAAGAGGCTCTTAATAAGATCTTTACCCAGATTGATGAAATCGTTTCTGAAGAAGAGCTATCAGAAACAGAAGACGATGTTCAATGCATGTAATGAATTAACCTGTAGAAGTATTCTAAACTGCTTTTAACCAAGATTTATAAATATCGTATTTCTTAGCATATTTATGGCTTGACCTCAAAACTATATGCAGTCACTGCCAACCTATCGTTTAAACATGGAATAGATTTATATTAATCTATAAACCATTTTTAATTTTAGAGGCGATACTCTTATTTTCGAGCTCAGAAAATTAACCGCCAAATAAAAGTCTATGTCCAAACGTACACTAGTTACTTCTGCCCTCCCCTATGCCAACGGTCCGATACACTTAGGACACCTTGCAGGTGCTTATCTGCCCGCCGATCTTTACGTTCGCTATAAGCGGCTTTTAGATGAGGATATTATTCATATTTGTGGATCTGATGAACACGGCGTGCCCATTACTATTGCTGCGGAAAAAGAAGGCATAAGCCCACAGGATATAGTAGACAAATTCCACGAACGGAATAAGCAAATATTCGAGAATTTTGGGATTGACTTTGACTATTATGGTAGGACCAGTTCAGAAGTTCATCATCAAACATCTCAGGAGTTTTTTACTAAACTTTTCGAGGATGATGTTTTCGTGCAAAAGACCGAAGAGCAGCTCTACGACCCCAAGGCTGAAATGTTCCTACCAGACCGTTATGTAAAAGGCACCTGTCCCAATTGTGGATACGAAGAAGCTTACGGGGACCAGTGTGAAAGTTGTGGAACTTCTCTTTCTCCCACTGAGCTCAAGAATCCCAAGAGTGCTATTACTGGAGATACGCCGGAAACCAAAGAAACAACTCATTGGTATTTGCCGTTGGGCGATTTTCAAGAGCGACTTGAAAAATGGCTCGATACCCGCGAAAACTGGAAGCCCAATGTAATGGGCCAGGTAAAAAGTTGGCTTAACGATGGACTTGCCGATCGTGCTGTTACTCGTGATTTGACTTGGGGCGTGCCAGTTCCTCTTGAT
>CAYNKF010000339.1:0-3132 GCA_964397705.1 uncultured Balneolaceae bacterium
AGAATAGGGTTTTGTAGTGAGTATTTGTAGATGAATGCACTACAATAGTTGCGGGCCTGGTGAATAAGAACGCTTATTTTTGTATTGATGGGGTTTTGCAGATAAATAAGCCTATCCCAAAAAGAGTAATGCGAGCTAGGCGAATTAAGGGCTGAGCAGAAGGAAGGGACTAAAATAAAAAAAGCCCGCTAAAAGCGGGCTTTTAAAATCCAATAAAAAATCTCGGATCTATTTGTAATCCAGGCTGGTTACGTTCGTAGCGCTTAAGCCTTTGGGAGTTTCTTCTACCTCAAACTCAACGGCTTCGCCGTCTTCAAGTCCTTGGTTGTAATCGAGGTTCTCGACATTGTTTCTGTGGACAAAAATGTCATCGCCGCCCTCATCAGGTGCAATAAATCCAAATCCTTTTTTAGTGTCGAAGAACTTTATTTTTCCTTGTTTCATAACTATAACTGTGTCTTTGTGTACACCTGTCGGCTCTGTCTGATGAAAAGAGTTGAATTAACGCGTCGTTTCAAAGAAGTAACTTACTAGGTGGGTAATTAAATATAACAACCCAATGTAGTGCTATTTGGGGACAATACCTATTTATTACTCAGATATTTTACGACTGCTTTTATTGAGGGTGATTTTTATCGTCAAAAATTGCTCTCATCATTCGTTTGTATTCTTTGGTAAGAAATACATCACGGCGCGCCATCATCGCCTCCATGGCCTCAAGGGCCTTATCAAGCCGATATGTTTGAATGACATTTGAGCCCACCCAGCTGAATGAGGGGATTAGTTTGGGAGGAAAATCATTCGAAAAAATATTACAGCTGACTCCACAAATGGTGCCGGTATTGAGCTGGGTGTTGATGGCTGTTTTGGAATGATCGCCCATTACTGTTCCAAAAAACTGTTGTTTTGTTTCAATCTCCTGTCCGTCAGACCAATCAGGAATACGAATAGCACTATAATTGTTTTTTAGGTTTGAGGTGTTGGTATCAGCTCCCAAATTGCACCACTGACCGATGATGGAGTTGCCGACAAATCCGTCATGCCCTTTATTGGAATAGGAGTGAAAAATAGAGTTATTGACTTCGCCTCCCACCTTGCAGACCGGGCCGATAGTGGTATCCTCATAAATCTTTGCCCCCATATTGATGGTCGCGTCTTCGCAGATGGCCACCGGTCCCCGGATGTGTGATCCGGACATCACAGTTGCATTTTTACCGATGTAAATTGGTCCCTTTGAAGCATTGAGTACACAGCCGGCCTCAATCGTAGCACCGTCCTGTATATAAATCTCGTCCTCTTTCTCTAGTACGGCATGATCTGAAACGGTGCCGCTGACAGTATTGTCTGTTCCCAGTAATTCAATATCTCGAACAATTTCCTGAGCGTTCAGCTGGAACAGATCCCAAAGGTTGTTGATAGATAAGAAATCGTTGGATTCCAGCACAAAGAGGTTATTGAAGTCTGGCTCCCCGTTATCAAGCCATTGCGCGGAGGTAGTTCCGTCTACTTTGGCGGCGATGATGGTATCTTCATAGGTAAGGTATTGCCCTTCGCTCAAATGATTGATTTGCGTAACCAATTCTTCGGTCGGCAGGTACCTACTGTTAATCCATATGCAGTGCTCATCTGTTGATATAGCACCCTCATCAAATATCCCTGAGAACTCCGAACGAACAATTCTATCAATTTTTGAAGGGTGTAGGGCTTGCTCCCACTTCTCTGAAATTGTTAATATGCCGATGCGCAGGTCGTCGATGGGACGAGTTAATGTAAGGGGATGAAAGGTTGCCAGCTTTTCATCTTCAAAGAAACACAGCTGCATAATAGTACCTATAAGTGATTAATTATAATTGTTTCAAAATATCTCCCAGAATGATAACTTTACTATTGTTCAATTCTCAGTCTGAGAGAGACAGTATAAGAATCAGTAAACAAATACAATAATACAAGACATCTATGTGCGGAATTGTAGGATATATAGGAAATAAGCAAGCGAGCGATATCATTGTAAAAGGGCTTGAGCGGCTTGAATATCGTGGATATGACTCTGCAGGTATTGCTTTGCTTAATGGTCAGTTAGATATTAAGAAGGGAAAAGGAAAGGTTCAGAACCTTAAGAAAAAAATGAATGCCGATCCCAGTGAAGGCCTTGTAGGCATTGGACATACGCGCTGGGCTACGCACGGGGCGCCCAATGATATAAATTCTCATCCCCATGTTAGTGAATCGGGAAAAATTGCGCTGGTTCACAACGGTATAATTGAGAATTACAATACCTTAAAGAAAGAGCTGAAGAATAAGGGACGGACATTTCACACCGATACCGATACGGAAGTGATTGCTCAGCTGATCGAAGAAATTTATGAAAGTAGTAACGGTGAAGAGATTACGTTTGAACAGGCCGTGCAGATGGCGCTGCAGCAGGTGGTAGGTACCTACGGCTTAGCCATTTTGAACGTGGAAGAACCCAATCGCATTATCGTTGCCCGCAAGGGGTCGCCGTTGCTCCTGGGTATTGGCGATGATGAAATGTTTGTAGCTTCGGATGCTTCGCCCATCGTTGAACACACCAAAAAGGTTATTTACCTGGACGACGGGGAAATGGCTGTGGTTACAAAGGATGGATATGAGGTTAAAACCATCAAAGATGAGCCGCTTACGAAGAAGGTTCACGAGCTGGCGATGAGTATTGATGAGATTGAGAAGGGCGGCTACCCGCACTTTATGCTCAAGGAGATTTTTGAGCAGCCGCGTGCTATTTCGGATTGCCTTCGCGGACGACTCGACGTAGAAAACCACTCTATACAATTAGGGGGCATTGCCGATGTGCTGGATAAGCTGGTGAATGCCAAACGATTGATAATTGCGGCCTGCGGTACGAGCTGGCATGCCGGACTGGTTGCCGAGTATCTATTTGAGCACTTGGCCAAGTTGTCTGTGGAAGTAGAATATGCTTCGGAATTCCGTTATCGTGAAGCCCTCATTGACGAAGATGATGTGATGCTGGTTATTTCACAAAGTGGTGAAACGGCGGATACGCTGGCGGCCTTGCGCACGGCAAAAGAACGCGGAGCACTAACGCTGGGTGTTTGTAATGTGGTAGGATCTACCATTGCCCGAGATACCGATGCA
>CAYNKF010000340.1:0-3108 GCA_964397705.1 uncultured Balneolaceae bacterium
AACTGGCGGTCGGTTTCCTTAAAACCGGTATAGCCATTGGGACCGGGCTGATCAAAGTGATTCAGGTAATCCGTCATCCCGATATAAAACTTGGTGAATGGGTTAACTTTGTAATAAAGTAGGGGATAAATCTGCAACTGCTCATTAAAAGAGTTGTACTGCGTAATGAGCCGTGCAAACAACTTTTTTGAAAAGTTGTAATTGCCATTTAACCGATAGATATCACCGCTGAAATATTCTGCCTCTCCATTTGCAGCCGAAAGTTTTGAATAATTATAACTAAGCGACATCTCCAGACGAGAGGTCGGTTTTACAGTTGCATCCACAGAAAAATTGTACCCTTCTCCCAACGTTGGGTTCTCCTGTCGGTTGATGTACTTCCCGAAATCAATATGTGAACTCAGTGATAACTCATTCAACGGATTGGTACTTGCATCTATCATGACACGATTCATTTGGGTAAAAAATCGGCCACGAAATTGCTCGTCATTTAAGGGTAAAAAGCTAAGAGACAAGTTCGTTTGCCCGCCAAAGTTGTTACTCCACCTGGTAAAAATATACCGCTCCTGAAATTTACCACTAAAATCATATCGCCAACCGGTGTTTACACTTATACTTCCTCTCGATAACCAATCCCATCCGGGATAATAGGAGAGGCTTTGTGAGGCATCGAATCGACGCTGGTCAACTTGGTTAATAAATCCATTTTGAGTATGAAATGTGGGAGAATAAGAGGTATACCCAAACGAAAAATCAAAATACTTGGCCTGTCGTGAGAACTGAGTAGTCAACAAGGTGCCTCCAAACTGTTCACCATTAAAGGCTGCATCATATGAGCTCCGCCCAAGAACTCTTGAATCATCAAAAAGCTGCGGCTGATCTAATTCCTTTGTATTTGCATAAGCCGCCTGACCGCTAAAATAATAGTTTCCGGTCAGCAAAATACTCCAGTCGATACTCCCTACATAATTATGTCCATCCTGCTGATTACGAGTTGTAAGCAAACCACCAATATGTGATTCGGATCCAAAATTATAGGTCCCGCGAACCACATTATTATAAGCCTCAACATCAGACTGAACGAGTGAACTTCCGTACCGTCCCGGAATAATAAAAGGGGCTTCACGATCATAAGCTGTCAAAAAGGCAATGCTGTAATCTTCTGCCTGATGGGTTACCTTTCCAGCTGCAAGCGGACGATTGATCGTCCGGGAATAAAACAGATTTTCTCTTGTGCTAAACAAATCACTGCCTTTCATAAAGAAAGGACGCTTTTCGGAATAATACAGTGCAAAAGTTTCATTAGCAGAAATCTGAGCCTGATCGGTCTCAACCTGGCTAAAGTCGGGATTTATAACGGCATTAAGAGAGGTCGTCGAGGTGGGCTCATACATCACACTACCTCCGATACGCCCATTAATTCGACCGTGATCCAATCCCGAATTAGGATTCCCGGCATTATTAATGGTACTGCTTTGATAACTCATGCCGTAAGGCAAAAATTCGATCGTATTACTGTTTTCAATATTTTGCATTCCTGTCAAAACTCCATTTTGACATACCAGACAGGAGTTATCCAAGTCGACTTCGCTCCACACAAACTGATAGCGACTGTTACGCGGATAATTTCTGATAAACTGAATAGACCAGTCATGAATGTTACGCTCAGGAAAATTGAGACTTTTAAAAGGAATTTTCATCACACCGCGATATCCGCTATCAGTAATCTTCCCATCCGAATACCAAAGCATATCAAAATTCATATCTTCATTATTACCGGTGCGTATCCCATCCATTTGAACACCCAATGGATTTACAAAAAGCTCATACGCCTGTTGATTATTATTGAAAGGATCCAAAATCACACCAACATAATCATCCTGAAAACTGTTATCACGATCAGAAATATTTGCCCTGATATTCTTTGGATCAGGATCCTCACTTATAAATGCAAAATATAAATTTTGATCACTATATAGCACCTTCACTTCGGTATTTATCCATGCCTTTGCATCATCATTAGGTTGTACCTGATATTTGATGTTAACCGATTCTGCTTGTTGCCATGCCGAATGGGATAAATCCGCTGAAATATCAAAATCCTGTTCTATAGCAAGGGGCGATATCTGTTCGAGTGTATCTGCTACCTGCTGTGCTTTCGAGGTACCAAAAACAACTGCCAAAAACATCATTATCACAAAAAATATTCGCCCGGTGGGTATCTGAAGCATATACCAGCTATATCCTGAAAATTAATATTCTTACTTAATATTCTATGATTATCTCTTACGTGTAATTCACAAAATGTTACACTGAAAATCTTATAGAAAAAGAAGAAATAATAGTTTAAAGCCTTTAAAGGTTGTTAAAAATAATGGTCAAATCTGTTTTCATATCAACTTTTTTGTAAGGATTCTGGGTGATATTGCTCTTACTAATAAACCTAAATCGAGAGTATAAACATATGTCTGATCAAGAGCAGTTCGAAGCCAATGATTTTATAAAGCGTACCGTCAAAGAGATGAATCCCGATGAACAACCCCGTGAAAAGCTTACCAATTACGGCAGTGAAAGCCTTTCTGATGCAGAGCTGTTAGCCATTCTTTTACGTACCGGCAGTCCAAAAATGAATGTGATCCAGATGTCGCAAGCCCTACTTGATCACTTTGACGGGTTACGTTATCTGGCACGTAAGGAGTGGCAGGATTTAAAAGTAATTCCCGGGATGGGCAAGGTAAAATCGCTCACATTAGAAGCTGTATTTGAACTTTCGCGACGGATTCAAATGGCCAGTCTAGGCGAACAAGTTCAAATCACTTCTCCTGAAGATGCTGTTGCTTATTTTGGTCCTAAACTGCGCGACCTCACGAAAGAGGTATTTATGGTGGCTTTCCTTAATAATGCTAAAGTCGTAATGGGATATAAGAAAATCAGCTCGGGGGGTTCAACGGCTACCATTGTTGATCCGGCGGAAGTAATGCGTCAGGCTGTGATGAATGAAGCTAACAGTATATTGCTATTGCACAACCATCCCAGTGGTAACAACAAAGAATCCAAGGCTGACATCCAGCTTACTAAACGTATCACCAAATCGGGTAAATTACTGGG
>CAYNKF010000341.1:0-3078 GCA_964397705.1 uncultured Balneolaceae bacterium
AGCCCGTGTTAAGTTGGCCGGACGCGTATTTACTATTAAGAAGCAGTTTTTGGATGACCTTAAAGAACAGGCCATGAATGAGGTGATCAAAAATCTGGGAAAGCCACTGCTCATTTTTCATTCACCTGTGGATAAAACCGTGGCAATTGATAACGCTGCTCATATTTACAAGTTGGCGAAGCATCCCAAAAGTTTTATCTCACTTGATGATGCCGATCACCTATTAACTAACGAAGAGGATGCAAAATATGTGGGTTCGGTGGCAGCAGCTTGGGTAGATAGGTATTTAAACTGATGGAAGTTAGACTAGAGATTATCAGTTATAAATTTGTGATGATATTTGGGTTGAACACTTAGTTGGATTCATTGGTGATCCATTTTTTATCTCCCCATCCTATAACGACTCCAAATATCAGGTGTAATATCAAGGTGCTAATAAGGTATTTTGGACCTGCTTCCAAGTACAGTGAATTGGTTGTTGATAATGTATGGGCATCTCCAAAACCGAACAACCCCCATCCAATAATTGGGCTATAGATGATCATCATAATGAGCCAGGCTCCCAAAGCTATTAACAAGCTTTTTTTGATATTAACCCGGTTCCCAAACAAATATACTAAAAGCACAGACCAGAAAGCCCCGTAGCCAAAATGGACGATCAGGCCAAGTGGCTGGGCAGGTAGCCCCAGTTCAATTAAAAAAGCTGCCGATGGTGGAGTATTGAATGGTGCTATCCCCGTTCCATGAATACCCAGCATCATCAGCAAAAACATAATTAAACTTCCGATTAAACCAACGCCTGCTGCTTTTGTCCACTTCATAATGTGCATGGTTTTTTGAGATGTGTTCACACAATAGATAGGGGGCAATAATTAAATCTTACGGAATTAATTATTTTGTAATTTGATGATATCAAAAATGCTTTCTAAGCTTCATAGCTATTTCCTAGGGAAGCCTGGAAACCCTTGTTCCAAATCTGTTGAGAGAATTCTCTGAATCAGCAACTGTTTCAGAGGACAAAAATAAAGGATTGCTAATAATACTTGTATGTGCAAGCATTAATATAATTGAGGGCACATTGAAATACTTCAATAGTTATTTATTAGGCTAATATTTGAGAGGTCAAATATAAGTGCGATAGAGATTTTTTAAGGTTCGCCGCAATGGTATATTAAGGCAGATTTTAAATAATGGGTTACTGACAAATTTTTAATTTATCTGTAATTTGGTTCTGAGTTTCAAGCAAAGTCGGGACCAACATATTCCGTAATAATTTAACTTTATGGTTTTAGCTGTAGGACTTCCGTTTTTAAATGAGCTTGTTGCACTCTTCCTTGTTAGTGTGGGAATTGCTTATCTGTGTTACAGGCTTAACCTGGTGCCTATTGTCGGGTTTCTGATTGCCGGCGTCATTATTGGTCCCAACGCACTTGCCCTGGTACCGGATCAGGAGCTGGTAGATATCCTTGCCGAGATTGGAGTAATTCTGCTGCTTTTTACGATTGGTATAGAATTTAGTCTTGAGAAACTAAACCGTATTCGAAAGGCCATTATTGTTGGAGGAGGATTTCAGGTTACGGTTACGACACTGATTGTGGTAGGGATATTATCCCTATTTGATGTTTCATTGAACACGTCAATTTATACGGGATTTCTGGTAGCCTTAAGCAGTACAGCTATTGTGTTGGGACTCTTTGCCCAGCGCAAAGAAACCGATACTCCCACCGGTCAGCTTTCGTTGGCCGTACTGATTTTCCAGGATTTAGCAATTGTTGTAATGGTATTGCTGGTCCCAATTCTGGCAGGACAATCCGAATCGGGATATGATGTGTTGTGGATACTCGGAAAGGCCGTCCTTCTTATTTTAGTGGTTATCATTTTGGCTCGACGTATTGTTCCATGGATATTAGAGAAGGTGGCAAAAACAAGAAGCCAAGAACTGTTTTTATTAACAGTAGTAGCGTTTTGTTTTGGCACCGTCGCACTTAGCAGTATGGCGAATGTGAGTCTGGCACTTGGGGCGTTCTTAGCGGGATTAGTGGTGAGTGAAAGCGAATTCAGCGAGCAGGCGCTTAGCGAAATACTACCGCTGCGTACGATTTTCAATGCCGTGTTTTTTGTCTCGGTAGGGATGTTACTGGATCTTAGCTATGTGATAGAATACCCTCTATTGCTGCTCGGCATTGCAGCTTTTGTGATCTTATTAAAGTTGGTTATTACTTCGGCCGGTTTGCTTACGCTCGGTTACCCCGTACGCATCGCTGCGGCTTCAGGATTGGCACTGGCACAAATTGGTGAATTTTCTTTTGTTCTGGAGCGCGCCGGACGAGCAGCCGGAATGTCTCCGGCCGGGACTGGGGAATTAGGTTCGCAGATATTTATTGCTGTATCAGTATTGTTAATGATTGGAACTCCTTTTATGCTTAATGCCGGTCCAAAACTGGGTGAACTGCTATCGCGGACCCCGTTAGATAAATTGGGTCAGGATTCAAAAGGGGAGAGCAAAGAAAGTCAGGAAAGCCTGGAAGATCATGTAATTATTGTCGGATATGGCCCTGCCGGCCGTCACTTGGAGCAGGTATTGCATGAAACCGGAATTCCCTATGTAATTATTGAGATGAATCCCGACTCGGTTGAAGAGATGAGAGCAAATGATATTCCTGCAATTTATGGAGATGCGGGTCGCATTCACATTCTCGAAAAGGCCGGTATTGACAAGGCCAAAATGCTGGTCATTGCCACCAACGATCCTTCAACAAGTCCGAGAATCATTAGGATAGCACGCCATCAAAATCCAACGCTTCAAATAATCGTGCGTACCCGGTACCTGTCAGATGTCGATCAGCTTGAAAGCTTGGGAGCGGATAATGTAATTCCGGAGGAGATGGAGACCACGGTACGTATCTTCTCACAGGTGCTGGGAGCATATAGGGTACCACAGGATGAAATTGAAGATCACATCAAAACCTTGCGGGCGCATGATTACGAAATTCTGAGGGGCAGTGTTCAGGAGGCTCATCTGATGGTACTTCAGGGACTTGACGATGAAGGTTTGCATACACGGGCTGTCGTTGTACG
>CAYNKF010000342.1:0-3074 GCA_964397705.1 uncultured Balneolaceae bacterium
CCAGTCAGGATCCTCAATCTGATATCCGTAGTCGGGTAAACCCTCCTCAAGATCGCTTGTTAATTGCTTGCTATACGCCTGAATATTTTGTGGTCCCCAATTCAATATCTGCTTGAGTGCTTCAATCATCATGGGTACCAAAATAAAATTGCTCCTTTCGCCCATATCAAACCTCACAGCCCCCGGCTGATATTCCTCTTCATAATCTACAAGTCCGCCAAAATCCTCACTGTTCTTGCGTACAATCCAGCCTTCTTCAAGGGGAATACCCTCTTGCAGTCGTGGCCCAAAATAGCCAAGTGTTATGCCGTAGGGACCCATCAGCCATTTATAACCGGCACATATTAGGGCATCAGCCTTAATTTCTTGTACGTCGATGGGCATTGCGCCAACCGACTGTGTCCCATCGATCGCAAAATAGGCATCGTTCTTCTGAGTCTTTGCTCCAATGGTTTTTAGATCAAATAGCGTCCCATCTGTCCAGTGAATGTTACCAAGGGCAACCAACAGTGTATCTGAATCGATAGCATCCAATATTCTATTATTCCACTGCTGTCCACGATTTTCTGAATTTTCCGGAGGGTCTATGATCTTCAGCTGACAGTCGTGATCTTTACAGAACCGTTTCCAGGCATATACATTACTGGGGAACTGTTCTCCTGCAATAATAATAGAGTTGCCTTTATCTGGATCAATATTTTTGGCCACGGTCGCCAGTCCGTAAGACACACCCGGCATAATAGCGATATCTTTGGCATTGGGTGCATTGACGAGTTTGGCGAAATTTTCCCGTAATACATTACTGTCTTCAAAAAAATGATCAGGCGTTGTTTGCCAGGGACGAATCTTCACTTTCATTCCTTGGATACCTGCATTTTCTACACTTTTTAACAATGGTGATAAGAAAGAACAGTTGAGGTAATGGTGATTGTCGGGCAATGAAAACAGATGTTTCTGACAGTCCATGTTGAGGTTTAGTATGACAAAGTTAAATATTGAAGGTTTTTAAGGGTAAACTTTTAATACTCAACCTTCAACTTTTTCAACAAGCTGATCGGTAATCCGAAAACTTTCCGGCCCAAATTGAAATAGCACATCCAAAATACAGCACCAGGGTTCAAAGTCTTCGAAATGTTGGTGGTATTCGGGATGTTCGAAATTAAGGTCACTTTTCTGTTTGGCTTGACGTTGATAATGGCGGCTGTCATGTTCCTGAAATAGTATATCAGCATTTAACCGTTGTGCAAGCAAATCGGGATTGGAATTGTAATTTGGAAGCTCGCTGGCCAGCTGATAATCAATGCTGATATCCATAAAGCGTAATAGTCGTTTTTGTATATAGAGAATAAACTCCATCAGGTAGGTGTAGTCGTAGGCAGATTTAAAATCCGCTTTAATTTCAGGCTCATAAAAGTCGTAGTAGATGCTGTTGCGGTAATTATATTCCAGCGTTCGCAACAGCGGAGTAACCCAGTCCTCTGAATGATCCATGCGCACATCTTTGATAGCTTTTTTTCGGTCCTCGGTACGGATCGGAATATTAATCCACTGGGTGCCTTTGGGCGTGCGAATTTGTGCTCTGTGAATACGGCTCTTGCGCGACCAGTGCTCCACATCCTGTAAAATAATTCGCTCAGCCTGCAGCATGGTAGCCAAATCGTATAAGTTTGGAGCAAATTGTGGTGTTAAAAGAGCAAGCTTCATTTTTTATTAACCACTAAGTCACTTAAAACACTAAGATTTTACTAAAATGGTGATACAATAATATTGGCTTTATAAATTTAATAAAAGAATTTTTGAAGGCTGAATTATCAAAAAAATTTCTGTGTGGCATTGGTGTTTAGTGGTCAGTTAATGTCTAAATCCGCAAATTTTTGCGTTACAAGTGGAATCATGTCATCCACTATATTTTTGCAGTTAAAATTAATAAGTAATCCTTTAGGCTTATCTGCTAATTTTAAATAACTCAACAGTTGAGCTTCAAAGATCGGCAGGATTTCTTTAACAGCTTTTAACTCAACTATTATGAGATTATTAATTAGTAGATCTAACTTTTGCTCTTGGTTAAGTAATTTTCCTTTATAGCGAATTGGAACAGGAACTTGGGATTTTACATGGAAGCCATAATCCTGTATTTCTTCAATTAGGCATTTCTCGTAGATGGATTCAAGTAATCCCGGCCCAAGTTGTTTATGGACTTCAATAGCACAACCAACGATGTCATAAGCAATTTGGTTAACGATCTTCTGTGTAATTTTCATTATTTCCGACTTATTCTTGGTTTTATAGTAAGATCCAACTTCCAAACAATCCTTACAAAATGACTTTAGTGTACTTGGTGTCTTAGTGGTGAAATAAAAAGAACATAGTTAGCACAAGTGCCCCATAAGCCTTATTTTTCGACGCATTGAACTGAAATTATTTTAATCCAATCACCCAGATTATGGAAGGTAGTGTACGTGTACGTTTTGCGCCGTCCCCCACAGGGTTGCTGCATATTGGTGGGCTCCGAACGGCACTTTATAATTATTTATTTGCAAAGGGAAACGACGGAACGTTTGTGCTCCGTATAGAAGATACCGATCAGGCTCGTTATGTAGAAGGAGCTGAAGAAGATATCCACCGCTCATTGAGCTGGGCCGGTATGGAAGTGGATGAAGGTCCTGAAAATTCCGGTGATGTTGGACCGTATCGACAGAGTGAGCGTAAAGATATGTACGAAGATTATGCTGAACAGCTTGTTGAGCAGGGCCATGCCTATTACGCTTTCGATACACCTGAAGAACTGGATCAAATGCGGGAGCGATTGAAAAAGTCAGGGAATCCTTCTCCTAAGTATGATGCTATTACCAGAATGTCGATGAAAAACAGCCTGACTTTGCCCGAAGAGGAAGTGGAGCGCAAGCTGGAGGAAGGCGAAGAATATGTCATTCGGTTGAAAGTACCACGACGCGAAACCATTCGTTTTGAGGATGAGGTTCGCGGGTTTGTATCCTTTGAAAGTAAGGGACTAGACGATCAGGTGCTGCTTAAATCCGATGGAATGCCGACTTACCACTTGGCAAACGTGGTGG
>CAYNKF010000343.1:0-3073 GCA_964397705.1 uncultured Balneolaceae bacterium
CTCTAACTTCCTTGGCATATTCCCCTATCCTACGGCTTCACCACTAGGATTTAATGGGCGCTATGTCTATTCTAAAATCTCATTCACTTTTTAACTAAATACATATAAACCCGGTAACTCTCTACTCCTTCATTGTGGGGTAGAGAGTGTATTGGGTATTATTTTAGATATTCGTTGTTAATTCTCTTACAATTCAACTCTTTACAAAACGTTGCTACAATTCCTGAGGATGTATTGTACTTGCAACAAAACTTTTCTCTGGATAAAACAAGAACTGTGTGCTCAAAAAAATTAGTCTAATGAACAAGACGATATGCTCTCGATTACTTACCTGGATTTTATTTATTGCACTTTTTCTGTCACTGCCAAGTGAAAGTATTGCCCAAATTGGCTGGGCAAAATCCTATGAAAATGGTATTGTCGTTTCCGCAGAAAAACATGCCTCACAAGTAGGTAAAAAGATACTCCAGCAAGGCGGTAATGCCGTAGATGCTGCAGTAGCAGTACAATTTGCATTGGCAGTTACCGAACCGCGTGCCGGTAATATCGGAGGGGGTGGATTCATGGTACTACACACGGCTGATGGTACAACTACTTCCCTCGACTTTCGTGAAAGGGCTCCACAAAAAGCTACAAAAGATATGTTCATAAAAGATGGAGAATACCAACCGGATCTAAGCAGAAGATCCGCATTGGCCTCAGGGGTCCCCGGTGTGGTTGACGGCATGATTAAAGCCCTTGAACGATATGGAAACCTTCCGCTGGAAACGGTTATTGCTCCGGCTATAAAACTAGCTCGGGAAGGATACAAACTTACGTGGCTGCAAGCACAGGACTTAAACGATAAAGCTGATCAGTTTGAAAAGTATCGCTCCTCTACCAAATACTTTACTAAAAAAGACGAATCCCCTTTCAAAGAAGGAGATCTTTTTATTCAAAAGGATTTAGCCAAGACTCTTGATCGTATTTCCCGAATGGGAAGAGACGGATTTTATTCGGGCGTAACCGCTGATAGAATTGTTGAGGAAATGGAACGCCAAGGTGGTATTATTAGCTACAGTGATCTTAAAAACTATGAAAGCAAATGGCGCGATCCGGTAACAACAAGCTTTAATGGATATGATCTTCATATCATGCCACCACCCAGCAGCGGCAGTATTGCAATTGCTCAAATGCTAACCATGCTTGAGGATTATAACTTGAAAGAACTTGGGTATAACTCTGCAGAATATGTTCATCTCATTACCGAAGTTATGCGTAGAGCTTTTGCCGATCGGGCGCATTTTCTGGGTGATCCCGACTTTGTAAATATCCCTCAATCAGAATTACTAACGGAAGATTATAACCAGCAACGTATGGAGGGTTTTAGCTGGAATAAAGCTACTTCCAGTGATAATATTTCACATGGTAACCCCATGCAAATTAAAGAGTCTACCGAAACAACCCATTTTTCTGTTGTAGATGAAGGCGGTAATGCAGTAGCAATCACCACTACCCTAAACGGATCTTTTGGAAATAAACTTGCGGTCGACGGGGCCGGGTTCTTACTCAATAACGAAATGGATGATTTTACCGCTCAGCCGGGTGAACCCAATATGTTTGGGCTCATCCAAGGCAAGGCTAATGCGGTTGCTCCCAAAAAGCGAATGCTTAGCAGCATGTCCCCCACTATTGTCACCAAAAATGACTCAACACGAATGGTTCTGGGCGCTGCCGGCGGACCGCGTATTATTACAGCTACCTTTCACAATTTTCTGAATATTGCAGTATTTGGAATGGAGCCCCAGAAAGCTAATTCAGCACCGCGCTTCCATCATCAATGGATGCCCGACAAGTTATACTATGAAGGGTTTGGGCTGAGCCCCGACACAAAAGAAAAGCTTAGAGAATGGGGCCACACACTGAGTGTAACAGGTGGCGTTGGCCGTGCGCATACCGTCTACGTTGATGAAAATGGGTTAAAGTTTGGAGCTCCCGATCCCCGCGGTGATGGAGCTGCCGAAGGATATTGAACCAGTGAAACATAACTTAACTTCAGCAATTTGCAGTTGTAAATCCCTATTTCTTTTACCATTATCAGTATCGTATGTTCATAATTAAACTAAGCTCTGACGATAATGAGTAACGATATTGATACCGCTGTACAGTCGATTGAATGGCGTGAAGACCATGTTCGTATTTTGGACCAAACGTATCTCCCCGGGCGTGAAGTGTATAGCGATATTCGAGATGTGGGACGAATGTGGGAAGCGATCAAAAAGCTGCGTATCCGAGGAGCACCCGCTATCGGTATTGCAGCGGCCTATGGATTATATCTGGGGATAAAAGACCTGCCAGAAAATGCGTTTGAAAGTTTTAAAGTCGAAGTTGAACGCGTTGCAGAATACCTGGAGGGAGCACGGCCCACGGCAGTAAATCTCAAATGGGCCACGAATCGGATTAAGTCTACCATCCGGGCGCACAAAGATAAAAATATCAGTGAGATTAAAGAGATCGTTCTGCAAACAGCCAAAACCATCCACGATGAGGTTAAGCGCATCTGCAAAAAGATTGGAGAAAACGGTGTTGAGCTTATCCCCAAAGAAGCACAACTACTAACCCATTGTAATACCGGCAGCCTTGCCACGGGACAATACGGCACAGCCCTTTCTATTATATTTCATGCCCATGAGCAAGGCAAAAAACCATTCGTCTGGGTAGATGAAACGCGACCGCTGCTACAGGGTTCTCGCCTCACCGCCTGGGAGCTGATGAATGCGGAAATACCAATGAAAATTATTACTGATTCCAGCGCGGGCTTACTTATGCGTCGCGGCGAAGTTGATATGGTTATGGTGGGAGCCGATCGCATTGCCGCAAATGGTGATGTTGCCAATAAAATTGGGACCTATCCCCTTGCGGTCTTAGCTCAAGAAAATGAGATTCCTTTTTATGTAGCAGCTCCGCTTTCGACTATCGATATGGAAATGGAAACCGGTGATGAGATTCCTTTGGAGGAACGCGACCAAGAAGAAGTGCTTAACTACAGCGATGCACAAATAGCCCCCAAAAAAGCAAAGGCCTACAATCCTGC
>CAYNKF010000344.1:0-3071 GCA_964397705.1 uncultured Balneolaceae bacterium
CCAAACCGATAAATATAATTGATCATGCAATACAAAAATTACTTTGTCAAAAGCATGTGGATCAGAGTAATTAATGCGATTATCAATTACTTTTAAATTCGGTCTGGATGGCATTTTTAAGAATTGTGTTTCATGAATGAGTTATATCAATATATTTAATCACAGTGAAGTTCCAATAAAATGCATCTAGTATGAGTAAAACAGTTATTGGTGTTATGGGTCCCGGTGATGGAACCTCTCAACAAGATTTAGAACAAGTCTAGGAACTGGGGAAATTAATTGCCGAACAGAATTGGATTCTTTTAACAGGTGGTAGAAACACGGGGGTGATGAATGCCGCCTCTAAGGGAGCTAAAAAATCTGGAGGACTCACAGTTGGTATTCTGCCATCAGATAATAAAGACGGCATGTCTAAATTTGTCGACATTCCTATTTGTACAGGGATGGGCAGTGCACGCAATAACATCAACGTGCTATCATCAAATGTGGTAGTAGCATGTGGGACAGGTGCAGGTACATCCTCTGAAACTATGCTGGCACTCAAAGCCCAAAAACCAATTATCCTGTTAAATCCTTCGCAAAATATGGTTAAGCTATTGGACGAATTTCCCTATCCTAAACCTTATATTACCTCTTCTCCCCAGAATGCTATTAACCTGATTTGTCAAATTATTTAGATAATTTCCTCCTCCAGTTTGACAAAAAGATTAATACTATTATATTAGTATTAACTGATTAGAACTTAGAAGTCAATTGATAGATCATAAAAATTCAATAACTATAATATGAAGAAATCACTGACTCCACTCGGAGAAACAGAAATGGAAGTACTCAATCATGTTTGGGACCTGGGAGAAGCTACGGTAAAACAGGTACGCAAGCGAATTTTAGAAGATCGGGAAGTAGCATATACCACGATCATGACTGTTATGAAAAACCTGGCCGAAAAAGGTCTGCTTAAATATCGTAAAGATGGGGTAACCTATGTTTACAGCCCCGCGCAAAAACCGGAATCAGTACGCTCTAATATTATTACCGATTTAATGAAAAAAGCTTTTAAGGGATCACCAAAAGAGCTGGTACAAGCTTTGGTAAACAGTGATGATCTTACTGCAAAAGACCTCACTGAAATTAAATCTATGATTGACAACATGGAGGATAATCAATAATGGAATTTATAAATCTACTTCAATCGTTTGGCGAACAAATGATCGGACATTTATGGCTTCCGGTGGTTGTTTGGACCCTGGTGGCAGCCCCCATTGCCTTAATATTGCATAAATGGGAATCGCTCCAGCCCATCTATCACTATCATAGCCGCACCGCTCTACTCTTGGTGCTTCCATTGGGTGTTCTTGGAGCTTACCTGATGGATTTCATCAGCAGTACCAGACAGGCAGCGGGGGAAGGCATGTTCATTGTCATTCAAAATCCGATTACTGTTTCCGGAACTATTGCAGAATCCTCAGTATTAGATGGATTAAGTAACCCCAATTTTTGGATAGGGACTGGCAGCCTAATTGTCGGATTAGTTGCAGTGGTGCTTGTCATTAAACTTATTTACGACTTTATTCAGCTTCGGAATATCGAACAAGACTTAGATTTTTCTCCTCTTACAAGTGACGAAAACGTGATGGAAAGCCTTCCATCAATAACTAATAAGGATCAAAATACATTAATTGCTTACTCTGATCATATTAACATCCCCTTTACGTATGGATGGCTTACCACAAAGATTGTTGTTCCTACTGATCTAAAAAACCAACCGTCTTCACTAGCCATGGCCGTACAGCATGAGCTGATACATATTAAAAATCGTGATTTTCTGTTGAACAGCTTTCTAATAGTTATAAAATCTCTTTTCTGGTTTCATCCGCTCATCCATAACCTCTACAAATCTAGGGAAGAATACAGGGAGATAATATGCGACAGCGAGGTTCTGGCTACTAAAGAATTTTCTCAAAAAAAGTATGCTTCCCTCCTCTTTGAACTTGCTAAACGAGATCATCAACAAAAATTGGCCCTAAGCATGGCCGTAAATCCTTCTTCACTAAAAAAGCGTATTCAAATTATGACTAAGCAAAATAGTTTAACTATGAATTTTCGATCGAGTTTTCTAATTACTTTTTTTGCTGCTTCACTGTTAACACTTACTATTTCTTGTACTGATATGTCGCAAGATGGTATTACCAATAGTGAAGTTGAGCAAACGCAATCACAGATGAGTACCATGTCATCCAATTCTTCTCCCCTATACATAGTTAATGAGGAAGTCTGGGATAAAACTGAATCGAATAAAGATAAATTATCCCGGCTCAAGTCAAAGTATATAAAGTCAATTGACGTACTGAAAGGTGAAGAAGCCACTAGTGAGTATGGCAATAAAGGCAAAAATGGGGTCATAAAAATGACGATTTTAAATCCCGATAAAGCATTTGCCGATCTCAAAAAAACAGCCCCTCAAAAGCCTGCCGAGGGATCAAAATCTAAAGAAGGAGATTTCTTTGTAGCCGTAGAAAATATGCCAGAACTAGTGGGAGGATTGGCTTCATTGCAAAAAATGATGACCTACCCTAAATTAGCGCGAGAAGCTGGTATTGAAGGTCGGGTAATTGTACAGTTCATTGTTGATAAAGAAGGTAATGTTGTAAATCCATCCATTGTAAAAGGAGTGCACAAAAGTTTAGATGAAGAAGCACTTCGGGTAGTAAAGAAGGCCAATTTCAAACCTGGTACACAACGTGGCAAACCAGTGCGGGTCCAATATTCTTTGCCAATCACCTATCAGTTACCTGAAAGTGATAAAGATTCATAAATCTGGGCTTTCTAAACAGTAGCATTTTACATTTCTGATAAGATTTCAAAGCGGAGCTTCATAGGTTCCGCTTTTTTTATTTTATTAAGGGTGATTAAAAGAAGGATATCATTAACTACATAAACTGTTTGTGAAAAAAACAGCAGCGTACGGGGTCCATTTATTTACTGCTTTAGGTGCAGGACTTGGCTTATGGGCACTCATATTAACATATAACGGATTTTATAAAGAAACGGTTTGGGTACTTGCCGTAGCT
>CAYNKF010000345.1:0-3069 GCA_964397705.1 uncultured Balneolaceae bacterium
TCCATAACCTGAAAATTTATGACCGTATCGAATAAGTTATGTGTAATAACCGGTAGCTAATTCGGGCATCGGTAAAGAAACAGCATGCAGCTTTGCCGCCGACGGTGCCTACGCAATTATGGTTTGTCGGAATAAGCAACGTGCTAGAAATGCTCGTCAAGATATTATAGAAAATACCGGCAATACGGGTGTTCAAATTATAATCGCTGATCTGTCTGTACAATGTGATGTGCGATCTGCCGCTGATAAGATCAACCATCAATTTGATCAAATTAATATCCTTATTAATAATTCCGGACTCATTACCAATGAACGCGAAGAAACCATTGACGGTATCGAAAAAACACTTGCTGTAAATCACCTCGCCCCCTTTCTGCTGACTAATTTACTTTGGGATAGCCTGCAGCTTACTGAAAACTATTCCCCTATGAGGGCTTACGGAATTTCAAAACTCTGCAATATCATGGTTTACCCACGAGCTGGCTAAACGTTCAGATAGTACTACTACATATAACCTACGTCCCGGTGTAGTAGGAACACAATTAGCAGAAGAAGCAGGTTGGGCGATGAAACTATTTTATTGGATCGGCAAACCTTTTATGTGATCGCCAAAGTCGGGAGCTGCAACAACCATTTACCTGGCTACATCCGATGAAGTAACATCCAAGAACGGGCGGTATTTTAAGGGAAAGGAATTTGCTGAACCTGCTCCCATTGCCTACAATGATGATATTACCTCTCAAGTGTGGAAAAGAAGTGAAGAATTAACGGGATTATCCTAATACAAAAAATCGCTTAACTCGAATTTTTCGGGTTCTCCAGATCAAATTACCAACTTTATCTTCGGTAATTTTATTTGCTTTTTCATCGTCTTCTGAAGTCTCAGCTGGCATCTTTTCTTTGGCCTCATCCAGATGAAGGTTATCCAAAAAAAGTTTTAGCTGGTTGCGATCGAAATGCGAATAACGATTTTCTAATGCCTGAATAACATCAGGCCAGATCTCGGGGCGGGCCGACCATTCAATGCCTAACCCAATAGCATTCTCCGGAGCATCTTCGCCCAGGCAAATATTCAACCGTTCATTAATGGCGGAAGGCACAGGCTCATGCCGCAATAACTTGGGACCCAGCTCATCTCCATTTGCATGCGGAAAAAAGCTTTTCCACATCTGGTTCGTATAAGGATGATGGTAATAAACCTCATACTTTTTGCTGTCCTTTCGCAGTTGTTTCATCTCATTTATGAGGTCAACTTGCTTGTCATGGTCGATAATATACATGGGGGCAATTCTTTTAAATTCAGGATTTTACTCCCGAGCCAACATCAATATAGACTCATTAGTAACTCCATCTATATGTACAACATATCATATGATTTGTTCCAGTGGTATATTTTTTGTTAATCCTTCGATTGCATTCGATCAAAGAATACCTCATACTTCCTTAATGACCATGTTAAGTACCTTCTTCTTAAATTAACTACATCCTTTCATGGTAATTAATTTGTACCAAAATCTTCATTTCCAAAGCCAGAAAATCCATATTGTTACAATCATCTCATGCGGTTTATTCGTGGCAATTTCTTTTGCTGATGCGATTGCACAATCCACCTTTGACCGTGGCAAAAAATTCTATCGCCTTCGAGATGCCAATGCCGACTCCTTCAGAGCAGATCCTATCAATATTAATCGGGCTATTGATCTGTTTGAGTCTGCGTTAAATCAGAATATCAAACCTGAGGAGTCAGCTGCATATCTCTTACGGTCTTACTATTTCAAGGGAATGTTTACTGACCTTAACAAAGACCAAAAAAAAGATGTTTATGACAAAGGACGTAGTTTAGGTGAAAAGATGATTGACCGCTATCCCGATTCAGTCCCCATAAAGTTCTGGTATGCTGCTAATATTGGCCGATGGGCAGATGTACATAGCTTTATGCGGGCAGCGACCAGCGGTATTTCAAAAAAATTGCGGAGAATCTCTAAAAATATCATTAAGAAAAATCCCAACTATCAAGACGGAGGCGGATATCGTATTTTAGCCCAAGTGCATTTTTATTCTCCCAACATCCCCATCGTGATGGGCTGGCCGTCAAAAGATAAGGCACTAGAACTTGTTGAGAAGGCGTTGAAGATTGCACCTAATAATCCTACCAATAAAATGCTGTATGCAAATATTTTGCTGGAGTTTGATCGAAAGGAGGAAGCAAAAGAACTGCTCCATGAAATTAGGCACATGACTCCTCGTACCTCACACAAAATTGAAGATCGTTATGTTCAATATCGAAGCCAAAAACTATTTGAGGAGTACTTTAATTAGCGTAATAGGTTTAAGACGAATCCAATGACTTCTCTGTTGAGCTGATTCTCTTTGATGCGTCCATTAATCTGATGATTAGAAAGGGTTACTTCTCCACTAAATGAGAAGTTAACTTTTTTATCTTCATTATCAGGGTCAGCCAGTGTTAGACTCATATCGGGATGGGCATCACTCCATTCAATTGATTGCTTTAACGGAATCGAAAAATCGAGCATTGGATCTTTAAAACCACCGCCAGCATCAATGGCCGAAAATTCTAACTCAATCTTATGGTGTTCACTGAGTCTAATGTCTTGCCCATCATTTTTCAAAGATGTTAAATTAGCTGTAGTCTGAATTTTCATATTAATACTGTGTTGTATTACTTAGTTACGGTCTAATAATAGGCAAGCTGATGATCTTTTAGTAATGTTATGGATAAGAAAGAATGCCCCGGTTGTGCTATGGAAGTGGAAGTCGATGCAGAGCAGTGTCCCATTTGTGGATATAAATTTCCAAGCCAACCGCTACATTATCAAATCGCAGCATGGATTATGATAATATTACTGCTCTTATACTGGGTGGTATTTTAGTCAATACAACCTAATCGATAAATGGTAATTGCTATTCAGAAGTGTTACAAAAATTAAAAAGGCTCCAAACCTACCTTAAAGCGGTTTGAAGCCTTTTTAAAGTCGGGACGACTGGATTTGAACCAGCGACCCCTCGACCCCCAGTCGAGTGCTCTACCTGGCTGAGCCACGTCCCGAA
>CAYNKF010000346.1:0-3063 GCA_964397705.1 uncultured Balneolaceae bacterium
CTGGGTCGTTTGTCTTCGCTTTCTTCACTAATTTCTTCGGATGCAAAGGTCGCCCCATGGATACCATCGCGGCCCGTATCCGATCCAACAATAATCACCGGGTTTCCGATACCCTCAGCAATGGCCGAAGCTGTTTGATCTTCTTTCACGATTCCAACACTCATAGCATTCACCAGCGGATTGCCTTCATACTTCTCATCAAAATAAATTTCGCCCCCTACCATGGGTACCCCAAAGGAATTTCCGTAATCCGCAATGCCGCGCACAACCCCATCTAACAGAAAACGAACGCGCGGTGTATCCATATCGCCAAAACGCAGTGAGTTAAGACTGGCCACGGGACGTGCTCCCATAGTAAAAATATCCCTGTGAATACCTCCAACACCGGTAGCTGCTCCTTCATAAGGCTCAATTGCCGACGGATGATTATGACTCTCCACCTTGAACACGCAACCAAGACCATCACCAATATCCACTAACCCCGCATTTTCTTCTCCGGCTCCTACGAGCATTTGCGGACCTTCGTTAGGCAACTTCTTAATCTCCAGGATGGAATTCTTATACGAGCAGTGCTCGCTCCACATCACCGAATATACACCCAGCTCCGTAAAATTGGGAGTACGCCCGAGATAATCTTTAATCATCTCGAACTCCTCTTCAGTCAGTCCATGATCTTTAGCTAATTCGAGTGTTACTTCAGGCTCGTTCATCGTTTTGTTAGACATTAGGCTTAATGTTATATGATGGAAAGTTGAAGGTTCAAGGTTAAACGTGAAATTTAACCCTCAACCTTAAACTTTAAACCTTTAATAAGTTCCTTAATTTTATAAAATCGTTAAATACAAAATCGGCTTTCTTATGTTTTTCAGCCTCTCCATTCTGTGTATACCAAGCTACATTCCATCCGAACTTTGTTCCCCCTTCCACATCAGAGCTAAAGGAGTCGCCCACATAGAGGACTTTGTTCGCATCCACACCGGCCCGTTCTGTTGCAGCTTTAAAGACATCGGGATGAGGCTTTAACACACCTACTTCTTCAGAGATGACCGTTGTTTCTGCAGAATCATAAAGATCAAAAGCCTCAAACTTTTTTCGCTGTGTTTCGGCAAAGCCATTTGTCAAAATTCCAACGGGATATTTTTCAAGAATATCGTAATATGCTTCTTTGGCTCCATCGATCCATTGCCAATGGTTACGATAGTACTGCATATAATGATTCCCAACCTCTTCATAACGAACTGGATTCAAGCCCAGTTCTTTTAACGTAAACTCAAAACGGTTACGTTGTAATTCTTCACGGCTAACTTTAGCCTGGCTATATAAGCTCCACTGCTTGCTGTTTACCTGATGATATACATCAATTAATTCCTCCGCAGTGATATTGTTAAAGAGATCAAAATGAGCATGAATATCTTGCAAGCCTGCTGCTTCAGCTGATTTGTGATCGAGCAGCGTGTCATCCAGATCAAAGTAGATAAATTCGTAAGACAAAAGCGTAAATATGTGAGTTGGAAATATTTCGCTCAAAGATAGGAATTTGATTGCTAAGATTTAAAAATGAAAAACCTCAAAATATTTGCCCTTCTACATAAATCTTAAATTTTTAATTAATATTATAACTTGCATCAATATAGTTTGGCTTTCGTATATTTGTTACCTGTAAATTATTAATCAAAAGAATTACGCATATGAATATTAAGACTCTCATCGGATTAGGCGTTATTGCCATATTAGTTTTTGTCGGAATTGGAAAATACAATACGCTCGTTGAGCAAGAACAGACAGTGGAGCAATCTTGGGCGCAAGTCGAGAATCAATATCAGCGTCGCGCCGATCTGGTACCCAATTTGGTAAATACGGTAAAAGGAGCGGCAGACTTCGAGCAGGAAACACTAACCGAAGTCACTGAAGCACGTAGCAAAGCCAGTTCAATTCAAATATCAGCTGATGATCTTAACAATCCACAAAAGATCCAGCAGTTCCAACAAGCACAGCAACAGCTATCTGGTGCTTTATCGCGCATGCTTTTAACCGTGGAAAAGTATCCTGAGCTAAAAGCCAACCAAAATTTTAGAGATCTTCAGGTCCAGCTGGAAGGGACCGAAAACCGAATATCCACTGAGCGTCAGCGTTTTAATGAAGCCGTGCAAAACTATAATACTACCGTAAAGCGGTTTCCCAACAATGTATTTGCGGGTATATTCGGATTTGATCAGAAGGCCTACTTCGAAGCTGATGAAGGTGCCCAGGAAGTTCCGGAAGTTAATTTTTAATTACAGATTACTCATGCTATGCCTGCCAGACAATTTTTAACCGAGCAAGAAGAGCAGCAAATTGTTGAAGCAATTAATAATGCCGAACAAAAAACCTCCGGTGAAATCCGTATACATCTTGAGCATCACTGCGAAGGGGATGCTTTAGATCGAGCGGCCCAAATATTTCACGATCTGGGGATGGATGAAACCAAGCTAAAAAATGGTGTGCTCATTTATATTGCCACCGAAGATCACAAAGCATCTGTCTATGCAGGCAAAGGTATTCATAGTGAAGTTGAAGACGGATTTTGGGATGATGTGTTGCAAATCATTATTTCTCATTTTAAACAAGAGGAATACGAACAAGGTATTGAGAAGGCCGTCCATAAAGTAGGGAATAAACTCGAAGAGCTATTCCCCTACCATCAGAAGGGAGACCTCGATGAACTTTCAAACGATATCAGCTTTCACGATAACAAAAATTAGATTTCAACTTATAGCATAGCCTTTATGTTTTCTACTAAACGCGCATCATTTATTACGACTTTTCTGGTCGCCCTTTTCCTGCTTCCGAACCTGTTGTTGGCTCAGGACCTACCTTCCGAACCGGTGGGACACGTAAACGATTTTGCCAAAATGCTTACATCAGGTGAGCGTCAGCAGCTTGAACAAAAACTGCGTAATTACCGTGATACAACAACCACTGTGATTTCAATTGCTACCCTTGATAACCTGGGAGGTATTTCAATTGAAGAAGCCGCAACCACCATGTTCAATGATTGGAGAATGTGGGAAGACAATAAGGATA
>CAYNKF010000347.1:0-3041 GCA_964397705.1 uncultured Balneolaceae bacterium
CCACAGCGACGCAGTACTACACAACATCGGTGGATTTGGAGGATTTTTTCGTCCCGACCTAAGCAATTATGACGACCCTGTTTTTGTAAGTAGTGTAGACGGGGTAGGGACCAAGCTAATTGTTGCATTCAAATCCCAGAAATATGATACCGTTGGCCAAGACCTCGTCAATCACTGCATTAATGATATTGCTGTTTGCGGAGCCGATCCGCTTTTCTTCCTGGATTATTTTTCGACCGGAAAATTGAAGCAGGACGTGGGATACCAGGTGGTTAAGGGATTTTCGCAAGCCTGTAAAGAAAATGGGGTGGCTTTAATAGGCGGGGAGACCGCCGAAATGCCGGATATTTACAGTGAGGGAGAATTTGATTTGGCCGGAACCATTGTAGGGTTGGTAGATCGGGAAAAAGTAATCGACGGTTCGGATATTGAAAAAGGAAACGTGTTACTTGGATTTCCCAGTACCGGCCTGCATACCAACGGTTATTCACTGGCTCGAAAGGTGCTGTTTTCCGAATATGAAGTTACCGATCATGTAGATGAGTTAGGCACCACTGTAGGGGACGCAATGCTCGACGTACATAAAAGTTACCTACCGATTATTCGAAAAATGCGGGACCTGGAGGGCGTAAACGGCTTTTCGCACATCACCGGTGGCGGCATTATGGGAAATACCAAACGCGTAGTACCAGATGAACTAACTATTCAGTTAGATTGGGAAGCGTGGGAACGTCCCGCTATTTTTGAGTTGATACAGGAGCTGGGCAACGTGCCCGAAGAGGACATGCGAGCGACTTTTAACCTTGGTATAGGTCTGATAGCAATAGTGGATACCGACGCCGTTGAAGACCTAAAAGAATTGGCGGAAGAAGAAGTCATAGAAATGGGTACGATCGTGTAGTCGGTCACTGAAAGATTTAGACATCTTTTCGTGCAGACCAATTCCAATACAAATACGTTTACAGGAAGGCTTTTAGAGGCGGATTAATATCTATCATTTACTTTTGTGATCACGAAAACCGAATCCCAAAAACTGGCCAGCTCACGGACACTCATTCTTATTTTTGTTATCTCATTGGGAAGGGGTCCAAAAATAGAAGAGCACTGAGACCCGGAGCCGAGTAAAAGAAGAGTTAAATTACAAACTATAACACATCAATCGGGCTTTTAACACCTTTTCCCCCTTTGTTAAGAACGTGTGTGTAAATCATAGTTGTCTTTACGTTTTTATGGCCGAGCAGCTCCTGTACGGTTCGAATATCATAGCCGTCCATTAACAAGTGTGTTGCAAATGAATGACGTAATGTATGGCAACTAGCCTGCTTTGTTATCGGCGAACGGTCTACTGCATTACGGACCGCTCGCTGAATAAAAGAGTCGGAGATGTGGTATCGATGTTTTACACCTGTCCGTGGATCTTTAGAGATGCGCTTGGAAGGGAAAAGATACTGCCATCCCAATCGGACTGCTGCTTTGGGATATTTTTTATGCAGCGCATTCGGCAGTAATGTTTTGCCATATCCCCTTTTCTTATCCTTGCTATGCAGTATTTTTATGCGTTCCACTTGTTGTTTAAGCTTAGCTGAAATAACAGACGGCAGCACTGTTATTCGATCCTTTTTTCCTTTTCCATCGCGAACGATCAGTTGTTGATATTCGAAATCAACATCTTTAACTCTAATTCGAAGAGCTTCGGAAATTCTAAGACCGGAACCATATAATAGCTGAGCAACTAGCAGTGAGACCCCCTCCAGTCTGCTGAGCACCATTTTTACTTCTCTTTTTGTTAAAACAACCGGAAGTTTTTTAGAGCGTTTCGACCATTCTATATTTTCAAGTTCCGGCAGTTCCTTTTCGAGCACTTTATGGTAAAGGAAAACAATAGCGCACAATGCCTGGTTTTGAGTAGAAGCGGCAACATTCCGGTTTATAGAGAGGTGGTTTAAAAATTCTGTTATTTCCTCCGGTTCTATATCAAGCGGATGCTTGGTACCGCAGAATTTAACAAGCCTTATAATCCAACGGACATAAGATTGTTCGGTGCGGTAGCTATAGTTTCTTCTCCTGATTTCGTTTTTAACCTGTTGAACGAGTTTTGGTTTGGCCATGTTTTTTTCTCCTTTTAATAAGTAAGACCGATCAAGAGAAGAAACCTTACAAAAGAGACCGAAGATAACATCTAATAGTTATGTCAACATACTATGTCAAGATATTATGTCAACTAAACCATGATGAAGCGACCTTAACAACGTTGGGCAGCCCATTTACCCCTTGTTGATAAATAACCCGTAATTGAGTTACTTGCTATAAGTTAAAGTTAGCGCTACTCTTAAAATAATAGAAAACTAAGTACATATTTTGGTGAAAATTTACCTCAAATCAATCTTTTTCATTTGCACAATTCTTTTTTGTGTCAGTTGTGGTCATGAGCGGGTCGGCTGCAATGGAGAGATTTTGGTTGAACACCCTATTCCAGATACAACCATATACTTAAATGGAGAACCATATAGAAGAGACATTTTCGAATCTCCTGTTGTATTTAAACACACGGGAGATATACCTTTCAGCATCACAGTAACTTCTAATGATCATGGTATGATTGTAGAAGCAAACAACAAAATAAATAAAGAAACAGGCAAGGCTTCAATTGTAGAAGTAATTCCCAAAAAAGAAGGTAATACGGCAGTTAATATTCTGGTTGATGATGGATGTGGTGGGTTGGAGTACAGTTTTAATGTGAGCGTTCAAGATACATCTAAATAAAAAAAGAATAATCGTATCGTTAACCCGCGCATTAACGCGGACACACCTCGCCTATTCCTTGCCGCCCTTGGTTTTAAAGTGCATCTTTCGTTAGTTGCTAATTCAACAGAAATGCGTGTGCCGGTTAAGCGCGGGGCCGTTAGCACAACTTGGTTCTCACGTCTTCAATTGTATTCTAGTTATTTTTAGCGTATTTTTATTGTACGTTTAAAAATAACTTAATAGTAATATTATGTCTGCTATACGACTTGAATTAGACCAGGATATTCAACCTGTTT
>CAYNKF010000348.1:0-3023 GCA_964397705.1 uncultured Balneolaceae bacterium
AATCTAAGAGACAACTTTTGGAACTGCGGATAAGTAGCATCAGCTAACAATTTAGCCAAATCTATTGATTCGGCTGTGGTTGTCACTTCCTCAACAACCAGGTCAGACTGCCAAGCAACACGACTGTTCATCTCAAATGTTCGTATCCCATCTCCATCCATGGATAGTCCAAGATTAAACTGCTCTGGATTTCCGCTTACCGAGAGCATTACATCTACATTTTCCCGAACGGGATAATCTTTTATTAAACTTGCGATATCCGACCAATAAACCGGTGTCGAAGAAACTCCAAACTGCAGACTTGTATCAGCCAGATTAGCATACCCATTTGCCTCAATTACAGATCGTCCCGTCGCCAGTACCAATTTTTCGAGCATTAGTCTCTGAACTTTTGCCGAAGCAAGAGCTTCAACATCCAGAGATTGGTCCAAATCTTTCTCGGCCATATTAAAATTGAAATCGCGCAGATCGGCCTCGTACATCTTACCATCATATCCAATACTGCTGGCAATATTCATTTGGCGAATCTCATAGCTTGATCCCAATGGCAAGCTGTCTGATTTGACAGAGACAGCCCCGTCATCTAATACAAGATTTTCTATACGGAAAGGTATCATTGCTGATTCTGTTGTGTCGGAGGATTCGGCAACCAATTGTTCGACATTCCATCCACCAGTATGCTGCCAAATATTTAGAGTGGGTTGATAAATGCCCAGATCTGTAACATCAATTGTTCCTCCTGCTAAAGCCCAAATATTATACGTAGCATGCACAGAATCGATTTGCGCTGTGGTATCCTTGTCTTGGGTCACGATAATTTGGGATAGCGTTACCTCTTTCCATAAATCACCCGACAGCTTTTTTATTGACAGATGTGCGTTAAGCTTTTCATTTGCTGTTGATACCAAAAAACTACGCGCCTGATCTTGCACAAAGTTCGTCTTGAGGGATAAACGGAGAATCAATCCCAGCATAAAAACTGACAAACACAGCCAAAGCAACCGTTTTCCCCAACGTTTAATAATGCTATTTTTATTGCTCTGCTGATCCATTAAAATGCTTGACCTATACTAAAATGAATGCCTATGCGATTCCACCCACTGCCATGACTCGTTCCCTGGTAGATATCTAAATCCCGATTCGTGGGATTTAATTTATATTCAATATCGACCCTGACAGGCCCCAATGGCGATTGGTAACGGAGTCCGCCACCCACTCCAAATTGCAAAGGTCGACGAGGAACACGAGCAAAAGTTTCCCAGACTTGCCCGCCATCTAAAAAAGCAGCCATTCCAAGTCCATCAATTAAGAATTCCAATTCCTGACGAATTTCTACATTAAATCCAAACATAGCTCTGCCTCCAAGAGGAACGTATTCATCGAAACCGGTACTGTCGACCTGTGCCCTTTTCGGGCCTAATTCATGCCGATACCAACCCCGCACCGAATTCGTGCCCCCCAGATAAAATCGGATATTGCTGGGCAAAGAATCTGAAGAAGTTTGAAATAGCCCGCCTCCCTGCACCCGAGTAGCCAACATCGTTGAGCTCGAAAGTCTTGTAAAACGACGAATATCCGCCGACCATTTTTGAAAACGAAATGAAGCAAAACCGAAAAATCCTGAAGACTCAAGATAAGGTTGTATCACCCACCCTTCCTGCTGACGGCCATAACCTTGGCTGTAGTAACCGGTTAGTTGTAAGGAAGAAAGGTCGTACTGCAAAGTCGTATCGGGCAAACTGATATCGCTTTGCCTTGAGAGCTCTTGGTTTTTGGTGAACTCATAGGAAGCTGAGGCCGTCAAATTTTGGCTGTATTGATAAATAAAACTATTGGTAATACCCGCTCGCAACAACTCATAATTACTCTCCAACAAATGTTGCCCAAATGGAGATATGATAAAACTGCTTTTGGTATTATATACATAAGGAAATTGATAGCTCATATTTACATACTGCTCAATAAATGAGCCTCGCGCCGTCACACTGAAACGATGTCCGCGATGAGCTATATTCCTATGCGTCCAACTGGCTTGTCCACGTAACTTATCCTCAGTCCCGAATCCTGCCAATAGCTCAACAGAGCGCTGTTCATTTTCACGGATGCGCATCAATAAATCCAGCGTGGAATCTTGCGGCTGTTCCGGAATGCTAATAGTAGCAAATCGAAATAAGTGATGATTAAAAAGTTCTTTTTGGGCAGTCTGAAGATCCTTAAGGCTATATTGTTCGCCCCGTTCTAATGATGCCTCGCGCAGCACATAATCCTTATCAACTGTTTCATTACCTTCAACTTTAATCGAATCAATATAAGTTCTCGGACCTAAATCTGCCTTAATTACAACATCAGCAGAAAGTGCTGAAGAGTCTATAGCAGCATCGACATTGACATCCACATACGCATATCCCAGATTTTTCATTACATCCGAAAATTGCCCCACTACTTCAGGCTTTTTTATCATCTCATACCGATTTCCCTGTTGATAGATATGCCGACTTTGTGCCCGATTAAAAGCACGGCTTTCCCATATTTGTCTTACATTTTTATCCTCTCCCTTAATTTCATACTCAACATCCTGTATTTTAATAGGATTATTTTCCTTTATTGTAAAAACGACTTCTTTTTTCCACTCTTTATTTGTTGTTTTGACACGATATTCAACCTCAACATTTATAAAGCCTCGCCTTTGGTAATAATTGCAAAGACGAATTACATCTCGTTTAATTTCCTTTTCATTTAATTCAAATCCTGTTTTGTCCCAGAATTTTAACTTCTCCCCAAACCCCGGGGATTCTGTTGCAATCTGGTTTTTCAGAACAACGGATGTATAAGTGATATTGCCTTCAAAAGAAATATTCCATACCTGGGCCAACCTCTTGGAATCCTTCGACATATCTTGGGCAGAAGCTGACGCGAAATGGGTAAATACCACCAGCATAATTAAAAAAATATGTTCCAGCAGGCCTCTTAGCCGCACGCAAATCCAGTTTTTTTTAGAATTGTAAATTTAACTCTGAAGATAT
>CAYNKF010000349.1:0-3006 GCA_964397705.1 uncultured Balneolaceae bacterium
CAAAGAAATGCTAAAAAAACATGTTTTGAGGGAATTAAAGTAGTTTCGGAATGATTGTAACAGTAACTATCACAATCCTAACAAAACACTTTTTATTATGTCTAATGACACGCAAAATTGGCCCGACTTAGCTATTGGCCTATACGATAAATTAACCGGACGCAATGCTGAGATTACCTATGACTTTGAGAATCTCGAAGTATTTGTACCCAGTTCTGCCAATGGAGATGCTACGCATGCGAAATGGAAGCTTAACGGCACTGTAAAAATTCATACCCGTGAACGCTCCGAATAACTCATTTCCTGTGGCAGAAAAAAAAGACAAAATTTCTATGGATATAGACCTGAATATAGCTACAGGCTATGGGGCTATATCTGTAGAAAATACAAGTCCATTTTCGCTGTCGATACGTATTTCCAATGGACGGACACTGCGTGAGGTCATACGCAAAAGGGAATTATTCGAAGGGTTACTGCAATCTCAGTTCGGGCAATTGTTAAGTTCTTCCTTTGATACGAAAGTGACCCTCAACGGAAAGATGATTGCCTTGTTTGAGGGAAAGAATATAATGGAAGCAAAGCGACTATATTTAGGCTGGCAGTTTCTTCTGTCCAAACTGGGACTGTAACTTATCAACTGATTAGTAATCTTCTGTAAAAACATTTATCCCTTCTTTTTCTAATCGCGGGCCAATCACTTTTATAGGGTAATTAGCTCGCTCTAAAATCTCCCGGCAGCCAATATCAATTTGGTCAAAGCCTTCTGCTTTTAGGGTTTCAATCGACACACCATATATAACCTTACTTAATCCCGACCAGGCAATAGCTGAGGCACACATGGGACAAGGTTCAGCACTGCTGAATAATGTACATCCCTTTAGTTTACCTTTGCCCCTGTTATATTCAGCCTGCTGAATGGCATTGATTTCGGCATGGTAAGTGATCGAATGATCACTGTTGGCTGTATTGCCGGCGCGGGCGATAATCTCGTTCTGTTCATCCAGAACAAGTGCCCCAAAAGGGCCGTCATTTAGCTTTTTTGCATCAATGGCGTAAGTAAAACTGAGTCGTAAGAAATGATCGATATCCATATGCCTGCTTTTTTCCTTGTAAAGGAATATCAGAGGTAAATAGTTCGGAGGGCGTCCAATATTTTTTGGATAAGACCATAAAAAAAGCCCGGCCGAGGTGACCGGGCATAAATCAAAATATATCAGCGTAGTTCTATACTTTTTTGAAGACTACAATACCATTGTGGCCTCCAAAGCCAAAGGTATTACTCATCACTACATTCACCTGTTTTTCTCTGGTTTCGCCCAGAATAATATCAAGCGATGACGGAATATCCTCATCAATATTATCGGTATTGATGGTCGGGGGAATCAGATTATCGTTAATAGACTTAATACTGGCAATCGCTTCAATAGCTCCGGCTGCACCGAGCAGGTGTCCCGTCATTGATTTTGTAGCCCCAATGGTTAAATGATCGGGATTTTCTCCAAAAACATTCACCGTAGCCTTAATTTCGCTGATATCTCCCACCGGTGTAGAAGTGGCATGGGTATTAAGATAATCAACATCTTCAGCATTGAGATCACTGTCGTTCAGTGCTTGCTTCATTGCCGCAGTAGCTCCTTTTCCTTCGGGATGTGTTGCTGTCATGTGATAGGCGTCGGCTGTCATGGCTGCACCCGTAACTTCGGCATAAATATTAGCGCCGCGTGCCTTAGCGTGCTCATATTCTTCAAGAATAAGGGTGGCTGCTCCTTCGCCCATTACAAAACCATCGCGGTCTTTATCGAAGGGACGTGAGGCGCTTTTGGGATCGTCATTGCGCTGCGACATCGCGCGCATCGCCGAAAATCCACCAAAAGAAGCTTCGGTAATGCCTGCTTCGGATCCGCCGGTGATCATGACCTTGGCTTTACCCCACCGGATATAATTAAGTGCATCCATGATCGCGGTATTGGATGTAGCGCAGGCCGAAACGGTAGCATAGTTGATACCCATGAGTCCGTATTTCATAGAGATAAGCCCGGGTGCCATGTTGATGATCAGCTTGGGGACAAAAAATGGGTTAAAGCGCGGATTGAAATCACGCTGTGTATAATTTTTCACTTCCTCCTCAAAGGTTTTCATTCCTCCCTGACCGCTGCCCCAGATTACACCGGTATCGAAAGGATCCATGTCGTCAAAATCGAGCCCCGAATCTTTTACTGCCTGATCGGTTGAAACCAGTGCATATTGACTGTACGGATCGGAACGACGAATCATGTTATGTTCTAAGTAATCAGAAGGGTCATAATCTTTGAGTTCGCAGGCAAAGTGTGTGCGAAATTGAGAGGGATCAAAATGGGTAATGCGATCGGCGCCACTTACGCCATCAGTAAGGTTGGACCAGAATTCATCGACACTATTTCCGAGTGGTGATAATGCTCCCAGTCCGGTAACAACTACGCGCTTTGGTTTACTCATTGTGAGAAAAAAGAATTTATTTGAAGTAAATATCTGTGGTAAAAATTGATGAGGTGAAGCGCGTGGAAATTACGGATTCTTTCTCCCTCAACCAATTTGATATCGAGAAAGAAAATGACAGTGGTTAAATAGGTGTATAATCAATAAAAAAAGCCCTCCAATAATCGGAGGACTTTTTGTTAGAGGGGCTAAAAATTTAGCCGTCTTGGGTACCGTAAAATCGCTCGGTATCAATTTCATCGCCGTCCCAGTGCTGTACAGCTACCTGTTCAAGTTCCATGGGACCATCGGCTCCTTTAAAGGTTACCGTCATCGTAGATTCTACTGCGGTAATACCTTCGTCTTCATTGGATGTAATACCCTTAACCTCGATGCCGTGAAACTCTTCAACACTGCTGAAAAATTCGTTTTCGCGATCGCGGTTGGCATCTTTTCCTTCAACAGCAGTACCGTCTTCCAAAATCATGGTAACATCTTTGGCGTAATATTTCTCAAATGCATCCATTGCTGCTCCCTGTGCTATGTGATCGT
>CAYNKF010000350.1:0-3002 GCA_964397705.1 uncultured Balneolaceae bacterium
TTTCAAGGAGATAATGCTGAGCCTTCTGAGTATTCACAAAATAAAATCATTTGGGGTACGAGAGCATACAGAAAAAAGGGATACGGAATAATCCGTATCCCTTTTATAACTTCTACTTGATCTTTTCCCTAAATTTCTTTGGCTTCGTCTACAGAAGCTTTCTTGTAGGGCGTCAACAACTTCTTCAAGTTATTGGCAGCTTTCCTGGCTCTGCGACCAGCCGCTTTATTATCCTTTTGATCGAAGTCTGCGTGGTTTTCTTCTAACTTTTCCCACTCTTCTTTCATTTTATTGAAGAGACTAACTGTACTTTCATCCATAGTTATATGTTTTTTTAGTTATTTTACTTTAAATACATGTTCGAAAAAGTATATACGAAAAGATAAGGAGAGTATACAAATAGTAAACCTTTAAAAATTTGACGAATATAAAATAAGATGATCGTGGTGGCATTTGCAAGCATCCCAATACTGCTGCCGGACCTAAAACGGTACATTCCCATACGGTATCGACCTGCAAGCCAGCTGCCAGGCGACGTTCAATATTGACCTCAAAGCCTAACCATTGCCCGATGTTGCGAATCTTATCACGAATGTCGTTATGGATAAATGCGGAGGCATCAGCCTCCCTAATTACTCGATTGTAAAACCTATTTATACATTTCTTTATTTATCGTACATTAAAAATCACTTTTCATAAGATACGGTTAAACTATGCGTGCACTAGGTATTACCCTGATCGCCATCACCATTATTTCTTGCGCCTCCTCCCTTCCTCCGGCGGAACCTTCCATAAATATGATGGATAAGGCTGATACCATCATCCTTACGTTAAAGGCTCCGCCCTCCCAAGCCTATCACAATTTTGAAACATATTTGGGTAACCAGGGATTTACCGTATTACGGTCTAATGAGCAACCGCTTACGCTCGAAACGCGGCATAAAAGGTTTGATCCTACCATACTGAGACTTTTTGGAAGTTATTCAATGAAGGTAAACGCCACGATAAAAGATTCGACCCTTCGCATTACAGGGACCTTGGCCAGCGGTACCCAGGTAGAAAATGCAGGGGGAAAAAACAGTCCCGTCAAAGATGGATGGAATAAGTTGGTTAAACTGACAAAAGAATTTCCCCATCAGCAGGTATACTACAGCAGAAATTAATCATTTAAACCGGATATATTTCGGTCGGCCAGCGCAAAGTATAATGTTCGAATGGTCTGCTCTACCGGCTGATCACTTTGCACGGTAATAAGATGGGCATCGGCTATTTCGGTCGGCGGATCATATCGATTGTTAAGGATTTCAAAATCCTCGATCCGGGCATCAGAAACCACATCATCCTGATCATTGCGCTGTTTCAACCGGGATTTTATCACCTGCTCGGGAGCCTGGACTTCAACAAAAAGAAAGCGGATACCCAACTCTTCGAATTCCCCAATAAGCTTTTCTCGGGCCGCCCTGTTGCTGAAGGTGGCATCTAGGATTACACTTTTGCCTTCCTGAATACACGCTTCCATTTTCTCCAGCAGCTTTTGATAGGTGCGCTCCGACATCGATTTGGTGTACAGCTGCCTGCGCTGTTCTGCCGGCGTTCGTTGTTGCAAGGGGATCCCGGCCATGGATTTTCGAATACGATCTGAGGAAAAGCGATCGATCGTGAATTTTTGCTCAACATGTTTGGCCAGCGTCGTCTTGCCTGTGCCCACCCCGCCCATGAATATCAGTACAATGGGCTTTGATCCCAGTAAAGCATACCGCAGGGAGAGATCAAAATACCGGGAGGCCGTCTGTGCCGCCTTCTCACGGTCGGCCTCTGGCACCTCCTCCTCTCCGCTCTGCAAACTTTTCACCTTGCCCTTTACATACGCCCGGTAACATTTGTAGAAATCAGTAATCTCCGGCAAATCGGAATCGTTCAGCTTATCGGCCATCTGGTCAATAAAATAGCGCTCCTCCTGCCAGCAATTATTAAAATCCAGGTCCATGGCAAGAAATGCCAAATCCGCAGCAAGATCTCCATAGCGGAACCGATTATTAAACTCTATACAGTCATAAATCTGCACCTTGTCGGGCGTAATATGAATATGCTCCAGGTGCAGGTCGCCATGGCCGTCAACAATGTGTTGCTGGGTCATCCGTCGCTCAAACAGCTCCTTGCGACGTTCAAAATATTTGTTCGTAAAATAGCGTATTGCCCGGTAGGTATTCTCATCAATGGTTTCGCCGATAAAGACTTTAGTCTGCTCAAAGTTCTCATCGGTATTGACCTTGATGCTGTCAACTTCTCCGTACTGTAATATCTGCTCATCGGGCTGCTGGCTATTATAAAAGTCAGCCAGTTTATTCGCCACGCGATCGAGATGGGTTGTTGTGAGCGAACCGTTTTCAAGATAGCTATGGAGGAAATATTCTTCAGGCAGCTGCTTCATCTTCACCGCATATTCGACGACTGACTCTGATTCCACCACCTCGTCTACTATGTGAAAAGTATCGTCCTCTTCAATCACCGATACTACCCCGAGATAAATATCATCTGAAAGCCTGCGGTTCAGTTCAACCTCCCGATGACAGAATTTCTTTCGTTTGGCAAGCGTGCTGTAATCCAAAAAGCCAAAATCTACCGGCTTCTTAAATTTATAGACAAAGGGAGATACCAAAAATACGTGCGAAATATGGGTCTGCACATGCTCAACCTTATCTGGCTGATGGGGATACGAGAACGGCTGTTCCAAAAACCGTAAAAGTCTGTTAAGATGATTAGACTCTCCTTTCTTGTTAGCCATAATTCCAGCAACTTATTTTGTTGGGATTTTGATAATGGATTCCCGCGCATCGAGCTATGGACAAAGATAATCCTTCTTTGGTCGTAAAATAAATTTACTGTTATTTATAATTGATTCCAGATTAATACTTACCAAAATTCAACCATATTATGAAGAATAGAATTTGGATTGTACTCCTCTTTTTACCCTTTGTATTCAGCTGCACTCAAAAAGGGTC
>CAYNKF010000351.1:0-2999 GCA_964397705.1 uncultured Balneolaceae bacterium
AAATTAAAATGGCAAAAAAAGTAGATCAAGTACTTAAGCTCCAGATTCGTGGCGGGCAGGCAAACCCTGCACCACCTGTTGGACCTGCATTAGGTCAGGCTGGAATCAATATTATGGAGTTCTGTAAGGCATTTAATGCTGCTACACAAGAAGACGCCGGAACAATTATCCCGGTTGAAATTACTGTGTATCAGGATAAATCCTTCACTTTCATTACCAAGACTCCACCTGCTGCAGTACTGCTAAAACAAGCTGCTGGGATTGAAACCGGTTCTGGTGAACCCAATCGTACGAAGGTTGGCCAGGTAACTTGGACCCAGTGCAAAGAGATAGCAGAACAAAAGATGCAGGATCTCAATGCTTTTGAGATTGAGAATGCTGCAGAAATGATTGCAGGAACTGCCAGAAGTATGGGGCTGCGAGTACAAAGAGATAAATAGAAGGTAAAATTAATTTATGTCAACTAAACGAGGAAAAAAATACCAAGAGGCCGCAGAGCTCATTGATTCCGAGTTGGAATATACTCTGGAAGAAGCTTGTGATCTTGTGAAGAAAACCTCTACGGTTAACTTTGATGCATCCGTCGATCTGGATTTACGTCTGGGAGTCGATCCCCGACATGCCGATCAGATGGTACGCGGATCTGTTACCTTGCCACACGGCACGGGTAAAGAAATAAGCGTATTAGCTTTAGTTAATGAAGCTAAGCAAGAAGAAGCTGCAGAGGCCGGAGCAGATCATGTAGGTCTTGAAGAGTATATAGAGAAAATTGAAGAAGGATGGACAGACGTTGATGTAATTATTGCTACTCCGGATGTTATGGGGCAGATAGGTAAGCTTGGACGCATTTTGGGTCCACGCGGACTTATGCCGAATCCGAAAAGTGGTACTGTTACAAACGATGTAGCTGAGGCAGTTGATGAAGCGAAATCCGGTAAGATTGATTTCCGTGTAGACAAGTATGGTATATTACACGCTTCAATCGGACGAGTAAGCTTTGATGCCCGCGAAATCCGTGAAAACGCTCTGGAATTTTTGCGTACCGTCATGAGGCTCAGACCCGCTTCTGCTAAAGGATTATATATCCGAAGCGCGTTTATGAGCTCAACAATGGGCCCAAGCATTCCACTGAGTCGTTCATCCATAATTTCTGCATAAAGACAAAATAGGAACTGAATAATGCCAACATTAGCAGAAAAGAAACAAACTGTTGAAGAAATTACCGAAGATCTGAAAGGTTCAGGTGCTGTATATATCACCAACTACTCAGGAATGTCGGTAAAAGAAATCAACAACATGCGTGGCGAATTCTTTGAAGGCGATATCAAGTATAAAGTGTATAAAAACACCTTGGTAAAAAGAGCTATGGACGAAGTTGGCGGATATGAAGATTTGTATCCCCACTTGGTTGAACAAAATGGCTTTGCCTTTGTAGAAGAAGAGCTTGCCGCACCCGCAAAAGTGATTAAGAATCTATTTGACGAAACAGAAAAGCCAAAATTTAAAGCTGCAATCATCGACGGAGATTATTACGGTGAGGATGAGCTTGAAACCTTGGCTGCAATGAAATCTAAGAGCGAAGTTATTGGAGACATTGTTGGTCTCTTGCTTGCTCCTGTTTCCAACATTGTAGGTGCCTTACAAGCTCCCGGTCGGAATATTGCCGGAGCCCTTGAAACAATCGCTGAAGAAGGCGACGAATAATAAATACGAACATTACGAATTTTCAATTCACAAAGACCAATCGGAGAAATAAACAATGGCTGACGTTAAAGAATTAGCTGAACAATTAGTCAACTTAACTGTAAAAGAAGCAAACGAACTCGCAAACTTTCTTGAAGAAGAATACGACATTAAGCCTGCAGCTGCTGGTGTAGCTGTTGCCGCTGGTGGCGGAGAAGGTGGCGGCGAAGAAGAGCAAACGGAATTTGATGTTGTTCTTACCGGAGCCGGAGACAAGAAGATTGCTGTTATTAAAGAAGTACGCAGCATCACTGGTCTCGGTCTTAAAGAAGCCAAGGAATTGGTTGATAATGCACCGAACCCAGTTAAAGAAACTGTCTCTAAAGAAGAAGCTGAAGACCTTAAGTCTAAGCTCGAAGAAGCAGGCGCTGAAGTTGAGCTTAAGTAATTAAGGCTCAATAAAATACTTATTTGTCATTAGCCAATATCGTTTTACGGTATTGGCTATTGGCGTCTATTTGCATGCTACCCATTCACTTTGTATAAAGTGCTTAGAAGCGGCAAATTCAGCTCATCATCATCTAATTAATTTTAAAGGAGAGGTTCCTTTTGAATAAACAAAGTAAAATGGAGAAAATACCTTTCACCGACCGCTTATCATTTGGCAGTACCGAACATGTGCTTGACTATCCTGATTTCCTGGATATCCAGCTCGAGTCATTTTCGGACTTTACTCAATTAGATATAGCACCGGAAGACCGTAAGAATCAGGGTCTTCAAAAAATATTTAACAACAACTTTCCAATCCAGGATTCTCGTGAAACACATATTTTGGAGTTCATGCATTACAGCGTGGATACTCCTAAATATAGTATCAAGGAATGCCAAGAACGTGGGCTTTCATATGCCGTACCTTTGAAGGCAAAGCTCCGTCTTTCTGCTGTTGACGATGATGACGAGACTACCGAAACCATTGAGCAGGAAGTATTTTTGGGTGACCTACCCTGGATGACGGAAAAAGGCAGTTTTATTGTCAATGGATCTGAACGAGTAATTGTAAGTCAGCTTCACCGTTCACCGGGAGCGTTTTTCGGCCAGAATGTACACCCTAATGGTACCCAGCTTTATAATGCCAAAGTAATTCCTTTTAAAGGATCTTGGATTGAGTTTTCAACGGATATCCGAGATGTACTTTGGGCTTATATTGATCGTAAGAAAAAGGTTCCATTTACCACCTTGCTTCGGGCGTTGGGATACTCCAGTGATGAGGAATTGTTTAACCTCTTTGGTGGGACTGAGCTTATTGAAATTGAATC
>CAYNKF010000352.1:0-2977 GCA_964397705.1 uncultured Balneolaceae bacterium
GTCCCGTGGGCAGGTAACGATCCTTAGTAATTTTGTTCAGTGCGACCAAGTACTTACCGTCAGGATTCTCACTGTCACCACCCGGAATCATCAAGTGTCCCGGAGAGTAGTACACGTCAATACGATCAACTACTTCGGTATTTTCAATATCCCATTTGACGATTTCTGAAGAGATAAATGCCGTTGTATAAGCGTATCCTTTTCCATCAAACTCGGTGTGGAGCGGTCCCAAACCTGGGTTTTCAACTTCACCGTGCAGAATAGAATCATAATTCAATACCGGAATACCCTGCTCTTCGCCTTCGAAGTCTTCATTTTCAATAGCAGTCATCATTTTATCAAATGAGTGAACCGGAATGACCGTAGAAAGCTTACCACCGGCTGCGATGTATTGTCCCGTAGGATCAACATCTACCCCGTGTGGAGATTTAGGTGTAGGCAAGAAATACACAATTCCATCCAACTTACGCGGATCAAGTACACGTACTTCTTCGATCACTTCACTTTTGGCGATACCGCCCTCTTCGTGATCGATATAGTTGCGATAGTGCTCACCGGGAATCATTTCTCCTTTGCCTTCCTTGGCATATTCAGCTGCTTTTTCCCAGTTAATAGCCGCGATATAATCCTTGTCATTTTTCGAGGCATTAATCTCAAGCATAGTATGCGCCTCCTCACTGTTATACGAGGTAAAGAAAGACCAACCATCAGAAGGACCTTTTCCGGAGTGTGACAAGTCATAGTTAAAGCCAGGCATCATAATCTGGAAGTCGATGTTCATTTTTCCCTCATCTGACACCTTGATAAAAGAGATAGTCCCTTTAAAATTCTCTTTATAGCTGTCAATGCTCACGTCCATATTCTCCAAGCTACCCTCCTTCATAGGTATACTAAAACGTGTAGCTGCAGAAACGTATTCGGTATTAGGAGTTACAAAAGATGAGGCGTGATTACCCGCAGAATTAGGAATCTCGATAATCTCTTGTGTTTTAAACTCATCCAGCCCGATACGAGCAATACGCGGAGTATTATTCTCATTCATAAATATCCAGCGACCATCCGTTTCCCCGTCTGTTTGAGAAAGCTCCGGGTGGTGTGCATCGCCCCACGGTATAAATCCGTCGGTAGTCTGCAACATCGCTTTAGTTTCCTCAGAAAATCCATATCCATTTACCGGAGCCTGTGAAAAGACCGGAATGGTAAAAATATGTCGACCGGATGGCAATCCATATACGCCCATCTGACCATTGTATCCACCGGAGAAGAAGCCGTAAAATTCGTCATGCTCTCCCGGTGCTACGTAGACCTTCTCTGCGGCGTCAGAAGAGGAGCCAAACTCCCCGTTCGAGCTACATCCCATAGATAGAAAACCTATTGCTGCTATTGCCGCAAGCGGCCACAGCAAAGATTTTTTTAACAGTTTATTCATAGTATTTCTCTTTTTAGATTATTGATTGGTTGATTGGTGTTATTGTGATTCTTGTGCTAAGTATTCAACGACAGCCCGTGCTTTCTCACGCGTCAATTGTTGATTTGTCATTCGTGTTGGATATTGTGTAGTGACTGATTTTGCAACTGGATGTTCTTTGCGCATCTCATCCGTATTTAGGATTAGATTCATGACATAGGCGGGTGATCGCGCATTCATTATGCCACCCAGCGGCGGACCTACATAGCGACTGTCCAATTTGTGACATGATCCACATTTCATATCAAAAATCCGCATCCCTTCTTTTGCTAACTCAGGATCGATTTTATCAATCGTAATCTCTTCATCAACCGGACCGATTCCGTGTGTCATTTCAAATTCGGTCAGCTCCTGCTTTTCTTCCTGCGATCCAGTATTATTTTTTTCTTCTTCTGAACTTTGCCCACAGCCCAAAAGCAGAGCTGCCGTTAATACTATCAATCCAATTACTTTTAATATTTGCCTGTTCATCATCCTTATAGTTTTAAGAGTATTTTATCTTTTATTATTTATGATGCAATTATTGTTCCAAATTTCGCTTACGTTATTTTTTGGATAAAGTGTTATCTAGAATCCCTATAGCCATATTTTAAAAATGCAAGTTTTAGCTTGGATGGGTTTTTGTGCTCATCCTTTTGCAGAATTGCAAAATATTCAGCATTCCAACTTGCGTTACTGCAATACATAGTAACTAGCTCCATATAAATTTTCCATCAGGAGTAATCCTCAGATCCTTCGCCTTTCCTTCCTTCGACATATCCTGTAAACTGGTGGAGGTAAAGACATCATTAATTTCGTCTCGCGTGCCTTCCCACATATCATGCATGGGACAAGGTTTTTCACTTCCACATCCAGGTAATCCTAATACACATTCGGTAAAAATCGCAGGTCCGTCTATGGCTTCAACAACTTCTTTGAGCATAATTTCTTTACCCGATTTTGACAGTCTTACTCCACCCTTTGGACCCTTCATCGATTCCATAAGTTCTGCCGCCGTCAATTCTTGCAGGATCTTGGTTAAAAAGTGAAATGAGATATCCAGCTTATCACTCAATGATTTAATTGAGACATAACCTTCTCTCGGTATCGATGCGAGATAGATCATCGCCCGAAGGCCGTACACACATGATTTAGAGAAGATCATTTATTTTAATATTTAAGACAATTTTATCTTAAATATACATGCCCTTCAATTAACCTTCAACTTTTTTTAAGATTTAATTTCGGTATAAAAAAGGGCTCGCAGAGTATAGTACCGATCAAAAAACTTATTCTCTATATCGTTGGATATACCATCTTATCGTCTCTCTCAAACGCTGTTCAAAGGACTCCTTACTATCCCATCCCAGCTCTTCTTTAATTTTAGAGGCATCTATAGCATAGCGGAAATCATGTCCGGGGCGATCTTCCACAAAAGTAATCAGATCTTTAAAATCCGAGCTCGGTGCATCTCCAACCTCCTCATTTAAAATATTACAGATTTTCTTTACCAGGTCGATATTCTTCCAT
>CAYNKF010000353.1:0-2969 GCA_964397705.1 uncultured Balneolaceae bacterium
ATCGGCTGCGGCTTCAATAATCTGCACGGCCTCCTCATTATTCACTGTAGCAGGAAACTCCTCAACCCATTTAACGTCAATACCTAAATTAAAGGTATCGGCGTATCCTTCTGCTATTTGGATACAGTGATCCTTTAGCTTTGCCAGCAGCTGATCATCATAAGTTCGCAGCGTCGCCATCACGGTACCTTCACCCGGAGAAGTTCCAAAAGCGCGTTCTCCCAACGCAGCGTGAATAACCGTCACTTTGGCTGACTTCTCCAGCGGAGCCTGAAACTGTGGGGCCGCTGAAAACGACTGAATGGTTTGTGCCACTGCCAATGCGGGGCTATTGCCCTCTTCGGGATGGGCTGCATGGGCGGTGGCCCCATCAAAGCGGACGATCAAGCCTACAGAAGCTGCAGCAAAGACATCATTTTTAATAACGATCTGGTGTTTCTGAAAACCCGGCAAGTTGTGAAGGGCAAAGAAGTAATCAGGTGCTAAATCCTTAAATTTTGCATCGCTGATCATCCGTTGGGCCCCTTCTCCGGTTTCCTCAGCTGGCTGAAACAGCAGAGTTACCTTTCCCGCTCGCGGTCGCTGTTTCCCTAAAAGCTTTGCCACGCCGGCGACAATAGCCATGTGTCCATCATGACCACATTTATGGCCCACACCTTCTTTCCCAGATTTATAATCGGCTTCAATCTTATCGGAAATGGGCAACCCATCAAGCTCACAACGAATCAGTATATGTGGGCCAGACTCCTCGGAGTCATACGTCGCTAATACCCCCTTTCCACCAACATTCGTTTGTAATTCATCGGGATTGGTATCTGATAAAAAATTAGCGATAATTTCTGATGTTTGCTGCTCTTCTCCCGATACCTCAGCCGAAGCATGCAACCGATGACGCAATTTTTTTAGTTCGGGTAAATGTGTTTCCATGTTGAGATTGAAGGGCATGCCGGAAATTCTTAAATCACAATTTATGCAAGGCACAATTAGTGGATTTTCAAGCAGAATTTCCAATCATTATTCACTGTTCTTCGGGAGTGTAACTCCCTCAGAACTAATTCAAAGTCGTGAGAGTAAATAGCCTAAGCAGTTGCGAGAGAGTTGTACTCTCGAGCAACAGGACAACTAATCTACTTAAACATTGTAAGGATTAGTCTTTCAAAGGTATCCTACCTTAAAACGATATTCTTATGAGCTCATGGAAGGTATATTCTGATACTAAGTATTACTTCTGCACAACCACCCTGGCAAAGTGGTATCCTGTTTTTACAAGAATCGAGTATTATTCCCTAATTATTGACAGTCTGAAATATTGCCGTAGAAACAAAGGTTTGTCCATTCATGCTTATGTAATCATGCTGAACCATTTGCATTTGATTATTTCTGCTGATGAACCTCAATCTATTCCAAATATTTTTAGAGATTTTAAACGTTATACCTCTTCTGAAATAAGTTCTTTACTTAAAAAATATAAAGAGAATACTGCTTTAAGAGCTTTTAAGGAAACCGCCAACAGAACTGGAAAAGATCAAGAATATAAAGTCTGGCAATCCGGCTACCATCCCATCGGAATACACTCGGCACGCTTTTTCAAACAAAAGCTTCATTACATTCATCAAAATCCTGTTAGAAAAGGATATGTTATCAAACCGGAGCATTGGAAGTTTTCCAGTGCTACATATTATGCCGGTTATGAAGATGTGCCTCTGCTGATAGATAAGCTATGAACATGTTCTTCGGGAGTATAACTCCCTTAGAACTGAGTAGCTCCTCGGTCTAGTGTGAGTTCAAAGTCGCGAGAGTAAATAGCCTAAGCAGTTGCGAGAGAGTTTTACTCTCGAGCAACAGTTATTCAATACAAATTGCCCAGTACCATTCGGGGATCGGGGTACGTTTTCAAAGCCTCTTCCCTGTCTTTGGGTGCTACAACGCCCGGCATATCCGCCTCTCCGGGATCTTCCACCGAAAGCTGAAAATGAAGATGTGGCGCCCAGCCGCCGTTCACTTGTTTACTGCCCAATGTTGCTATCTTTTGACCTTTTTTTACTCCCCCTCCAATCGAAACCATCGCAAGAGATTCTTTGGAAAGATGTCCATATAGAGCATACAAAGGAGAATCATTTAGCTCGTATCTAATTACAATGGTAGGACCGTAATCTCCGGCCTGATCATTATTTTGAATATAACTAACCTCCCCATCCCAAAATGAATATACCGGTGTCCCGGACTTTGTCCATATGTCTACTCCCATATGCACATTGCGCTCGTTATCAAACATCGATTCCAGGTACATACGCAAGCGCTTCTCATTGTATTTTCCAACGCCCCACTCCTTTGACCGAATAAAGTCGGCATCATATCCCCCGGTAAAATCAAATATAAATAATTCATCCCTGTTATCGGGATAATCCATTACCTTGGCAAAGTTATAATCAGCATATGTACTCATTGCAGTTCCTCAAATATTTACAGTATAGATATACCTTTATTAGGAGTGAACAATATTCTTCTCTAAACTATTACCAAGCTTTAAATATTACAAGCAGATCTGTTTCTATACTACTCTTCGACTATTTTATCGATGTAGTCAGAATTCATGATACCCAATGCCCCCATATATTTCATACGGAAACGGATAAAATCACCCACTTCGTAGCCGGCTTTGTTATCTCCAACATCCAAAATAAGCATATCCGAGCTGGCATCGGCAATTTCCACATCTCCTTCAACATCAATCAGATGATCGGGATTGATATCGAGATAACCGATATCCAGAATAGCACGATATGATGTTTCCCCAAACTGATCTTCATCAATATCGGCCACTTCTCCCTGGGGATTCATGCCCAGATCTCCACTCGGCACCTTGGGCTTTTCCGCAATTTCGATGATTTGGGTATATAGCTCCATCACATCGTTGTGCATACCCTCAATCGTGCCATCGGTAAATAGGTTTTTTCCAAAAAAGAGCG
>CAYNKF010000354.1:0-2964 GCA_964397705.1 uncultured Balneolaceae bacterium
GAGGGAATCGGAAACCGGGGGGTTATTGTTGGATCGGATACGGGCCGCGATGGTATCCATGTGGCGACCTTTGCATCCGAAGAAATTAGTGAAGAAAGCGAAGACAAACGACCCAGCGTACAGGTAGGTGATCCCTTTTCAGAAAAATTGCTGCTGGAAGCTACGCTCGAAGTGATTAAAAATGGCGGCATCGTTGGTATTCAGGATATGGGAGCAGCCGGAATTAGTTGTTCCTCCTCTGAGATGACAGCCAAGGGCGGTGTGGGCATGCGACTGGACTTGGATAAGGTTCCGGCCCGTGAAGATGGTATGACCGCTTACGAATTGCTGCTGTCCGAAAGCCAGGAGCGTATGTTGGTGGTCGCGGAAAAGGGCCGTGAGCAGGAAATTATTGATATTTATGAAAAGTGGGATCTCAATGCCGTTGTGATTGGTGAAGTCGTAGAAGGCGAAAATGTGACCTATCACAAGGATGGAGAAGTAAAAGCCGATATTCCCGCTGATAGTTTAGTGCTGGGCGGCGGTGCTCCACAATATGAGCGTGAAACCAAAAAGCCTGCGTATCTCGATGAGGTGCAGTCGTTTGATATGAACTCATTGGATCATCCCGAAAACCATAATGAGATTGTAAAAGAGCTGCTTGCATCACCCAATATAGCGTCCAAACGATGGGCCTTTGAACAGTACGATACCATGGTGCGAACCAATACGGTTAACGGACCGGGTGCTTCTGACTCCGGTGTAGTGCGAATAAAAGGCACCAAAAAAGGATTAGCTGTGAAGACAGACTGCAACGGTCGCTATGTATATTTGAATCCTCGCAAAGGAGGACAAATTGCTGTTGCCGAAGCGGCGCGAAATGTAGTATGCAGTGGTGCTAAGCCGATGGCTATAACGAACTGCCTTAATTTCGGTAATCCCTACAAACCGGAAGTATATTGGACCTTTAAGGAAGCTCTTGCCGGTATGGGGGACGCTTGCCGAACTTTCAACACACCTGTGACCGGAGGAAACGTAAGTTTTTATAATGAAAATCCGGAGATGGCCATTTTCCCAACCCCGGTGATTGGAATGCTTGGACTGATTGAAGATGTGGAGAATCATCGAATGACACCGGAGTTCAAGGAGGAATCTGATGTTATTTATTATGTAGGGGCTCCTCGAAAAGGATTGGGCGGCAGTGAATATCTGCATACTGTACACGATTCAACGACGGGTGATGCTCCCGATATAGATCTTGATTTTGAAGCGCGTCTGCAGTCAACATTACTTGACATAATCCAACAAAAGTTAGTGAATGCGGTTCACGATATTTCTGATGGCGGACTGGCAACTACACTTGCCGAAATGGCGATGTTCGCAGGAAAAGGCGCAGATGTTTCGGTAGATAACCTTGGGGATGACAAATATGAAGTGCTTTACAGTGAAGCACAGTCCGGGGTGGTTGTAAGCTGTGATCCCAAATCGCAAAAAGATGTTGAATCTCAATTCAATGATAAGGATATATCTTTTGTGAAAATTGGAAAGGTAACAGATTCAAATACATTAAATATTGATGAAATGGTAAGCTTGTCAATAGATGAGATGTATGATATTTACGAAAACGTTATTGAGCGTGCTATGAAGCAAAAGGAGGATGTCGTAGCATAGATTCTTTTTCTATAAGACGTAATGGATAGTTAGGCTGTTGGTAATATTCTTGCTAATAGCCTAATTTTTTTGAACGAAAGTACCGGCAATTCTATTCTTTTATCTTACAATCAAATAATTGATAATCCCTGCAGAGCAATGAAATCTGCAGATAATAAATAAATCTGTTATGAAGGATAAAATTGTACTTATTGTTGGCGGCTCAGGTGGAATAGGAAGCGCATGCGGACGCGTATTTGCGAAGGCCGGTGCAAAGGTTGTACTTGCTGCACGAAATCAGGAGAAAGCCGAAAAAGTAGCAAAGGAAATTAATGATACCGGTGGGGATGCCTACGTTATTGGAGTGGATGTAAAGGATTTGGCATCGGTTTCTAAGATGGCGCGGGAAGTGACCGAAGATCTTGGAGCTATTGATGTTTTGGTCAATGCTTTTGGGACAGCGATAATTCAACCGCTGCTTGATATCAATCCCGAACAAGCAAAAGAGATGTTAGATGTAAATGTATACGGTACATTTTTAGTTACTCAAACCGTTGTACGTTACATGGCCACCGAGAAAAAAGGTCGTGTGATTATGTTTCCGGGCAGCGTTGGAAAATATCCAATGAAAAATTCCTCAATGTATTCTGCTTCAAAATTTGCAATCACAGGTTTTACCAAGTCATTGGTTGAAGAGCACAAACGAAGCGGCGTAAAATTCACCCTTATGCATTTAGGCGGCGTAGATACCCCAATGTGGGATAGTGATACGGTTGACATGCGCGTTCAAAAAGATAAAATGCTTACCCCAGAAGAGGTGGCTAAATCTGTTTATTATGCTGCCAATCAACCAGAGGGATCAGTACTTAACGAAATTACGATCCAGCCGGAATCACATCAGATGGTATAGCATTATTGGTGGTACTTAGTAAGTAGTTTACCTGTCATTAGAGGATACTACTTGTTTTTGAGTGCTGGGCACTTGCCCATCGCCGATTTGATAGAATTCTCTATAATATCGATCCCCTCATCAATATGCTGTTTTTTAACTGTGAGCGGAGGACGGAATCGCATGGTGCGTTCTCCGCATGAGAGGATCATCAAGTTGTTATCGAAACACTCCTTGATAACGGAATCGCGTGCATGAGTATTCGGGAAGTCGACGGCACAGAAAAGTCCCTTACCACGTGGATTTGTTACGTGCTCAAATTGTTCGGACAGGTTATGGATTTTATCCTGTAGATATTTTCCAACGGTAGCAGCGTTTTCAACAAGGTTTTCATCTTCAATAACTTGTAATATGCGACCAAATCGAACCATATCAACCAAGTTGCC
>CAYNKF010000355.1:0-2948 GCA_964397705.1 uncultured Balneolaceae bacterium
TGCTAACTATCTGGTAAGTTATTTGCCCGCTTATGGTCTCATAGGCTAACGTATTATTATTCTTGCTGTCTAAATCCAAAAAGCCTATCGGAGCATTATCAAAATGCAGCAAGTATTGTTTGGAAGATAATACCACGGGCATGGTATAATTAAGCAGCTCACTGCGCTCTCCATAACCATAGTGTGCCTTATTATATAATTCCAAGCGGTGACCTCTTCTGCTCATATTTAATGCCCGGGCACCCCCGCCATACAGGGCCTCCTCTTCGGTAATCTCAAACCGTATCGTTTCAAGGGAATCTTTACTATAGCCATTCTCCTTGATCATCAACTCATTACCACGGAAATAAGTAATTTGAAAAGGTGCTTTTTGAATCCGCGCTGTCATTCCCTTTGATCGAAATACTACTGAAGAATCAGTTTTAGAAACATCAACGGCTACCTGTTGCGGTTCTAGCACTACAGCATGAGATTCCTGCTGAAATTGTTCCCCCTCTGGAATAAATGAAGTCTCAATAATATTCGGTGAATAAAACTGAAGACGATAAGTACCATCACTTACGTGTATTTCGAAGTGGTATTCTTTTTTCTCTAACTCTTCAAACACGCGATCAACTGACTGGGAGAGTACAGGCTGAACAGTGAATACAAACAGGAGTAGAAACAGTACTATTCTCATCAATATATACCTACAGTGTGCATATTTATTCATTACTGAGTTTGAAGGTAGGGTTATTTATTCCTCAGTACCAATACTTTTTGCTGCAACAAGTCTCTCTCAAAAATTTAATCTCGCTACAACTGTATTATCTATTCCATCCTATTGCTATGTACTTAGTACTGACATATACTGGACTGTTCCTTCCGTTCTGGATTATCTTTTATTTATTCATGGCCATCAATATTTTTGCCCAAGACTATGTCACGCTCTACAACCAGTAAATCACCTTCTTTTTTCAAGTTCATGACTCCCGTATGCCCTCCTCGAGGATCCTCAAATAATGATTCTCGAAATTCTTTGGTTAACAGTGGATCATCCTCAAAAAAGTAACTTCCCAGCCAGTAATACTTACCATTTGGTTCCAATATGATAGGATGGATGTGAGCTGGTGTAGACCGACTGGGATAGGTACCAGGTTTAAGTGTATAAAATGCATATTTCCCATCGTAATCCGTCTTTATCCATCCACGAATAAATCCGTGACGCTTCGCCCAGCCTGTTTCGTCACCCCGTGTGGGATATATACCCTCTTGGTTGGTATGATAGACATACAAAATGATATTGGGTGCCGGGGTTTTCCCGTCGGACTGGTAAATGGTACCGGTTACTTTCAATTTGGGACCCGAATTTCTAAAATCGGGCAGTGTATCCACAGGCATAAGCTTCTGATCCCCATACTCAAACACAGCTTCGCATCCCTCGCAGGGACCACCCACCAGCTCAGCGTTTTGCAATGAGAGATCCTGGCAAGGACCCAGCGTTGAAAAGAAAAATAGTAGTAGAAATGGCAGTATAATCTTCATCGTATTCATAAGGAGGGATTTTCGGGTTAGATTTTTTGTCAGCTGTTTAAACCTAGATAAATCGGTGGGTCTAAGCGAGAGGATTCATATGAGCTGAGTAGTTTACCTCATAAGATGAGTACTACAGCAACACACCTTTAAGCGGCTTTGCGTAATTTCTACTGAGTCGCAGCTCCTGTTGGCCTTTGGTGATGACATCATAATCACCATTTCCTCTTGATTTTAGCTCCTTGATATAGTCAATATTGATAATTGTTGAGCGATGGATACGCTTAAAATTCTTGGGGAGGGTCTCGATAATATTTTTGAGACTGCCCAGAGTCACATGTTTTTTTTCGTTTGTGTAAATCTCAAGGTAAGCACCATCAGAGCCGATCCACATAATCTCATCTACATCAATAATTATCGTACTCCTCCCATTCTTTACTGTTATAGTTTGGGCTTCCGGTGATTCCCGCTGATTAGCTTCTTGCTGAGATCTTCTCCGCACAAACAAAAAATATCCGGCCGAAAGAAACAGATACATTGACAAAGCAACATATAGACGGGTTGACAGCTTTTCATAAATCAGGTACGGCAGTGTCATCGGATTTTCACTGGCGATATTAGAGATCCCAAAAAGGATTATTGAAAATGCCAGAAGGTGAACTGTTGTTAGAACCAGCACCATTATGACATTGAACACAACATATAGAAATCCTGAAATATGGGTTATTGCTTTTGACAATACATACCATAAGAATATGGAAAAGGGAGCAAAAAACAGCCAAAATAGCTTGTAGGATAAAGATTCAAATACTTGGAAGGAATTTCCATTTACCAAGGAACTGATATAATCCTGCCCAAATTCCAGTACAGCTACTGCAACTAAAAGGGCGGTGAACCAATAAAAATAGCGTGTCTGAAAGGCCCTGTTGGTATATTTCCCAGAGACATTGGCCATTGAATATGAGCCTTTAGAATTATTCATTTTATAAGACTGGGAGGTTAACGGTTTTAAACACCTTATAATTACATTTTACTAATTTGGAGAGGTGAAGACAAGAATTAGAAAAACAACTTATCGAACCAAGAATTTTTATCGCTCTGAAATGAGTATAATCTTATCAATCAACAGCTCGAAATGCTGGGCTTTCTTGTTGGCAATCAAAAATCCAAGTTGTTGAATGGTATGGTGATTAAAATTGGGTTGATCCAGGTTTTTGCCCCGAAATGTGGGATATAAATCACTAAGTAAAATGCTGATTTCCTCCCAATCACCGGTGGTTTCAAAATAGGTAATATACGAGGCATAGGCCTGCTTATCGTGCTTGACCCGGAACTGGTATCGTTTGCCATCACCCTTCAGGCGTATTGTGATTTGGTCCTCGGGATCCACCTTTAAATCCGCCGGGTTATACCGGACCGAGGAAAAGCCTCCGTTA
>CAYNKF010000356.1:0-2885 GCA_964397705.1 uncultured Balneolaceae bacterium
TTTTCACCAACCGTCCCACTACTTCTTTCATTTTAGAAGCGTAAGGACGTGTTTCGATAATGCGATCCTGCGCTTTGCGCAGTTTAGCAGCAGCAACCATCTTCATGGCACGCGTAATTTGCTGCGTATTTTTAATCGATTCTATACGGTTTCGTATGTCACGAAGATTAGCCATGAATTACGCTTCCTCTTCTTCTTGTGTAGCTTTAATTTGATCAATTACAGTTTTGGCAACATCCATTAGCTTATCACCAAACTCATCATCAAGGGTTCCAGATTCAGCAAGTTCTGCCATCTCATCGTCATATTTGACACGGACGGTTTCGATATATTCTTCCTCAAACTCCTGAATTTGATCAACTTCCAGTTCGTCGAGCATACCTTCACTGTTTATTTTGAGAAGCGCAATTTGGTCTTCAACCGGACGCGGCTCATAGATATCCTGCTTCAGCAGCTCAACCGTACGTTCACCCCGTTTCAACTGACGTTGTGTAGCGGGATCAAGGTCAGAACCAAACTTGGCAAAAGCCTCTAGTTCACGATACTGAGCCAAGTCAAGCTTCATCGTACCGGATAACTTTTTCATCGATTTAACCTGCGCAGAACCACCTACACGCGAGACAGAAGTACCAACATCAATTGCTGGACGCACACCCGAGTTAAACAGATCTGTATCAAGGAAAATCTGTCCGTCGGTAATTGAAATCACATTAGTAGGAATGTAAGCAGAAACATCACCTGCCTGGGTTTCAATAATTGGTAGTGCCGTTAATGATCCCCCGCCTTTCATCTTAGGCTTTAACTCTTTGGGAACATTATTCATCTGCTTGGCAATTTTATCATCATCAATAATCTTTGCAGCACGTTCCAGAAGACGACTGTGAAGATAAAACACATCCCCGGGATATGCTTCACGCCCAGGAGGACGTTTCAATAAAAGCGAAAGCTCGCGATATGCAACTGCCTGCTTTGATAAATCATCAAAAACTACCAATGCATGACGTCCCGTATCACGGAAGTATTCGCCAATTGCAGCACCTGCAAATGGTGCGATGTAACGCATCGGAGCAGAAACACTTGCCGGTGCCGATACAATCGTTGAGTAGTCAATGGCATCATTATCTTCCAACGCTTTTGCAATACCCGCAACTGTCGAACCTTTCTGACCGACAGCTACATAAATACAATGAACCGGTTTATCGGTATCTTGTGTTTCTTTTTGATTAATAATCGTATCAACCGCAACAGATGTTTTACCTGTTTGGCGATCACCAATAATAAGTTCACGCTGCCCTCGACCAATGGGTATCAATGAATCAATAGCTTTGATCCCTGTCTGAAGTGGCTCTTTAACCGGCTCGCGATAAATTACGCCGGGAGCTTTTCGTTCGAGGGGAACTCGTATTGTATCTCCTGAAATAGGCCCCTTGCCGTCGAGAGGTCGTCCAAGAGGATCTATAACACGTCCGAGAAGTCCATCTCCAACATTGATAGATGCGATACTTTTGGTACGCTTAACAGTATCACCCTCTTCAACAGCACTGGTTTCACCAAAAAGAACAACACCAACGTTGTCTTCTTCAATATTTAATACCATTCCTCGAATCGAGTTACCGTCCTCGTCAATAGAATCAGGCAAATCAACAAGTTCACCGGCTTGTACTTTTGACAATCCATACACGCGGGCAATTCCATCCCCTACTTCAAGGACAGTTCCCACATCATAGGTGTCAGCTTCACTATCAAAGCCGGATAATTGTTTGCGTAAAATTGCTGAAACTTCGTCTGGTCTAACTTGACTCATTGGTTCAAATGTTATTTAAATCGTCTTTAATTTCTATTCTACAGTTGTTGACAATAACGATTTCTCAAGCTCTTCGAGCTTGTGCTTAACCGTTCCGTCTATTACTGTGTCTTCAATTCGGATTGCCATACCACCTTTAAGATCTTCATCAACGGTAATATTCATATCCACTTTTTTCTGTGTTTTTTGCTCCAGGTTTTTGTGAAGCAATCCTTGCTGCTCATCATTTAACTGTTGGGCAACAAACACATCCACAGTAATAATGCCGGCATGCTCTTTGTATTTCTCAATAAAAGCCTCGGTAATCTGATCTAACAGATTTATACGATCTTTGCGAGATAACAGCTTTAAAAACAACTTAGTTGGCTCTTCAAGTTCATCAAAAAAGATCTTCTGCAAAGCCTGCGTCTTATCATCATAATTGATGATCGGACTTTGTAAAAATAAAACCAAGTCCCGCGATCCCTTCAGCGTATTATGGATGTATTCGATATCATCTAATAATTCATCGACCTCATCCCGCTCTTTGGCCAACTCAAGAAGGGCGGTCGCATATCTTCGGGCTGCTTTTGTTGTAGGCATCTACCTTAGTTTTTTGAGATGTCTTTTATATAGCTTTCTACCAGCTTATTATTCTTTTCCTCATCCAATTCAGAATCAATAATTTTTGAAGCCGATTGAACAGCTAAGCGCGCCACTTCATCACGGAGCTCCATCATAGCACGTTTCTTTTCCTGCTCAATGGTTTCACGAGCCTGTTCAATAATATGCTCAGCCTCTTCCTTGGATTTTTCTATACGTTCTGCACGGAGCATTTCGGCATCTTCGATAGCCTCTTTGCGGATCTCCTTCGCCTTTTTCTCAGCTTCTCGCAATGCTTTTTCGTTGTCCTTAGAAATCTTTTCAGCACGCTCTAAAGCCTGCTCAGCTGATTCTAAAGAGTCTTTTATGCGAGTTTCACGTTCTTCCAGGGCTTCCATTATCAATGGCACCGCATACTTACCCATTACGGCAAGAAAGATAACCAACGTAAGGGCTACCCAGAGAGCAAATCCGCTACTAAAAGAAAGTATTCCGCCTC
>CAYNKF010000357.1:0-2880 GCA_964397705.1 uncultured Balneolaceae bacterium
GTCGTCAGTGAACATACCGGTGGCATTGATTACAACCCGACCTTGAATTTCCATGGTACAATCCCCTTCCTGGTCCTCAACTTTCACACCTGAAACCAATCCATTGGCTTTAAGCAGATCGGTCACCTTCATGTAATTAAGCGCTATGCCATCATGGTCAAAGATGGTTTGCATCAGGTTAATAGCCAGCCGTGAATCATCGAACTGGGCATCATAATAAATGACCCCGCCATTAAGATCATTTGACTCAAGCGTGGGAATATGCTCCAGGGTTTCTTCTTTGGATAAATTCTTGGAGGGACCCAATCCCAGGTCGCCGGCTAACTTATCATAAATTTTAAGACCGATACCGTAGAACGGACCTTCCCACCAATCATAGTTGGGCACAATAAACGACTGGTTTTTAACCAAGTGTGGTGCATTTTGCCGCAGTAGGCCGCGTTCACGCAGGGCTTCCAAAACCAGAGCCACATTGCCCTGTTGCAGATATCGTACGCCGCCGTGGACCAATTTCGTACTTCGGCTCGAAGTACCTTTGGCAAAGTCGTCTTGTTCCAGCAGCAGTGTTTTATATCCCCGAGAGGCTGCTTCGACCGCCGTGCCTAAGCCCGTTGCACCGCCGCCAATGATAATAAAATCCCATATCCCGGTATCTTCTTGAACTTGCTGTATTAGCTTATTTCGATCCATAATAAAAATTTGTTGATGAATATTATTTTTGTGTCCAGCCTTTGGCACGTTCGACAGCCCGATGCCATCCGGCGTAATGTTCCTGAATTTTTTGATCATCCATGTTGGGTGAGAAAGTAATATCGGCATTCCACTGGTTGGCTATGCTGGATGTATCATCCCAAAACCCTACGCCAAGCCCGGCTAAATAGGCCGCACCCAATGCAGTGGTTTCGGTTATTTTGGGTCGGATAACCGGCACGCCCAGAATGTCGGCCTGAAATTGCATCAGCAGTTGGTTGATTGAGGCGCCTCCGTCGACGCGAAGTTCTTTGAGGTCGATACCCGAATCGCTGACCATTGCTTTGAGCAGATCTGCAGATTGAAAAGCGATGGCTTCTAATGCTGCCCGAGCAATATGAGCACTATCGGTGCCGCGCGTAATTCCGGTGATGGTTCCCCGGGCATGCGGATCCCAGTGTGGGGCACCCAAGCCTGAAAAGGCGGGCACCAGATAAATACCATCTGAGCTGGCAGCTTGAGAAGCAAGCTGCTCAATTTCTGATGAATCATTGATAATACCGAGTCCGTCGCGAAGCCATTGCACCACAGCCCCTCCAATAAATACACTCCCCTCAAGGGCATACTCCGTAGTTCCGTTGATTTGCCAAGCGATGGTGGTAAGCAGTTTGTTTTGGGAAGTGATGGGTTGTTGTCCGGTGTTCATCAGCATAAAACAGCCGGTGCCGTAGGTATTCTTAGCCATGCCTTTTTGGTTACACATTTGACCGAATAGTGCCGCCTGCTGATCGCCTGCAATACCGGCGATAGGTATTTCGGCGGCGAAAATATTCCCGGCCGTATGACCGTAAACTTCACTGCAGGACTTAACTTCGGGCAGCATTGATCTGGGAATGTCCAATATTTCTAATAAATCGTCGTCCCATTGGTGCTCATGGATATTATAAAGTAATGCCCGGCTGGCATTAGTGACATCAGTAACATGTTTTTGGCCGCCCGTCATCTTCCAGATAAGCCATGAGTCTACCGTACCAAACAGGAGGGTGCCATTTGCTGCTTTTTGACGGGCACCATCTACATGATCTAAAACCCATTTAATCTTCGTTCCTGAAAAATAGGGATCTAGGACAAGTCCTGTTTTAGATCGAAAAAATTCTTCAAGATTTTCATCTTTTAGACGGTCGGTGATGGGAGCGGTCCTTCGATCTTGCCAGACGATAGCATTGTAGATGGGTTTACCTGTTTTTTTATCCCAAACGATCGTGGTTTCACGCTGATTAGTAATACCAATGGCCGCAATTTGTGAAGGTCGTATGTCTGCTTTTGTAACCACTTCAGCAGCAACGCTGGTTTGTGACGACCAGATATCATTGGGATCGTGTTCTACCCAGCCCGGTTGTGGAAAGAGTTGTTCAAACTCTTTTTGAGCCATTGCCTGTATTGTTCCATGGCGGTCGAAAAGAATAGCCCGCGAACTTGTGGTACCTTGATCTAATGATAAAATATATTTCATATCGGTGGTTATTTGCGGACTTATTGTAAATGCAAGTAACCAACTGCGGCATAGAAAAGAAAGTACTTTTACTTTAGAAGCGGGATTATTTTTCCAGTAGCATATCGGAGTAGGAGTGAGAGATAAGTTGTTCGTCCGAAATATTGAATAGGGCGAGGTATTTCTGGCACTGCTCTCGAAGCTTTTCTTCTCCAATGGTTCCATCCTCATTGATGGCTTCAATCTCTACAAAATTACCAAGCTCTTTTACTTCGTCAATATGAAATTTAATGTTATCGATGAAATAGATTTCCCGTTTTTTGTCTACGATCACTTTAGTGTTCAGGGCATTATCAAGCAGGGTTAGTAGTTTGTCGGGATGTTCTGCGAGGACCAAGTTGATATTTGAGGCTTTGGGTCCAGATTGATTGTCTCGTTTATAAAAAATGAGGTTGTTTTCGATCGTACCCTGGCGCAACTTTAGCCTCCCTTCAGGTACGTCGAAGTAGGTATCTATTTGACGATCGGTACCTTTAAAGTCTGCATGGTGCTCGCGCAGTATCTTACGTATACGTTTAGGCTGATCGCATCGGGCTTTAATTTCGATATTGAGAATGCTCATGGAGAAATTCTTTTGTTGTTTTTATTGCTTCAGGAGTAAAACTCCTTTGCAACTAAAAAGCAAAGTTTAAAGGGAG
>CAYNKF010000358.1:0-2876 GCA_964397705.1 uncultured Balneolaceae bacterium
AAGGAAAAACTGATCAACCAACAATTGGTTTAGAGTAAGTTTTATGATCTGTTCTGTAATTATCAATGCGAACATTAAATATTACTGATTCGTAATAGATCTATGCTTTATTTAATATTGGCTTGATCATTTCTTAATGAATAACAAGACACCTTTCTTAGCTTTTATCATTCCGAGTTTATTGCTAATTTCATCGGTTGTTTTATATGCAGAAAGCGAAAAAGACATATTGCCTTTCATTTTTTGGGATTGCATTTATTCTGTTCCTCATTTTGGGGATGCAGTTTAAAGGAAATGCTTCTGATGGGGCCACGGATCTGAACAGCCATATTCAACAAACCAGACTGTTCCAATCTTCTTCGGTTGGCTCACTGTATCAGTTAGCAACAGGAAAAGGGGCACCGTCTTTTTTTTATGCATCCCGATCTTCTGATCATCGATCGCCATTTTCATTTTTTATAGCCGTTGAGAATGAACAAAATACTGAGAATAAAAGGGGGAATTGGATAACGGTTTATCGAACTATGGAATGTTCGGTACCGACGTTGATCAACAAGCCTCTGCTCAGTAAATCCGGATTGATAAATATCCCAATAGGAAAATTATCGCTGACACTCCTTTCTACCGTAGTCTTCTTGCATTAGAGACTTGCTATTTGCCTGACTAAGTGAATAGTAAGAAGCTCCCCTTGAAAATTTTACAAGAAGAACTGGTTGTATGAAGATATTATTTAACAAGCTGAAAGAGCGGTGGGATATTGATAATAATCGCCAATTTCTGCTGATTCTCGTCATTTTTTCCATCTCAGGTATATCGGTCCTGTATGTTCGTAAAATAGCTTTTGCATGGTTGGGCTTTACTGGACAAACACCTTTTTGGGAAGAAGCCGTGGTCTGGCTATTGGTTGTCGTGCCTTCCTATCAGTTACTGTTTCTTATTTATGGCACCTTACTGGGACAGTTTGAATTTGCATGGGAGTTTGTAAAAAACAATATCAATCGGCTGAAATACCTGGCAGAAAAGGTTAATCCATTATGATAAATAGCTCCTTAGATAACCAATAATCAAAGAATCAATGTCACCCAAAAACAAACTTTCGCTTTTTGATGCTTGTGGAATGGCCATTGGCGGAATGGTAGGTGGAGGGATTTTTGCCGTGCTTGGTGAAGCTGTTATAACCTCTGGAAACGCTGCATTTATTAGCCTTGGGTTGGGAGGTATAATGGCACTCATTACGGGACTCGTTTATTCTAAGCTGACAATTGACTTTGATGAATCCGGCGGTGAATTCATATTTATGGAACACATTGCAGGGGTTCGGTTTGCCGGAACGATAAGCTGGTTCCTTCTCTTGGGTTATGTTTTTACTATAAGTTTATATGCCTACACTTTTGGGGCCTATGCGGGGCGATTGCTTGGATTTGGGTCGGGGCCCAATGTCTTGCTGGGCAGTATCGTAATAGTATTGATTTCAGGACTCAATCTTTCCGGCGTGAGGGAATCCGGTATCTCAGAAGATATATTGGTATATACGAAAATCCTGATTCTCACTGGTCTGGTAGGTATTGGTTTTGTGAATGTGAGTCCTGAAAAGGTGTACCCGATCGTAAATATGGGAATTGGAAGTACAATCAAGGCCGGGGCTTTGGTTTTTGTAGCATATGAAGGTTTTCAATTACTGACCTACGATTATAATACCATCAAAAATAACAAGAAGAATCTCCCCCGGGCTGTTATTATTTCGATAACGGTTGTTATTGCAATCTACATATTGATCGCTTTTGTGCTAACAGGATCTCTAAGTCCTGAGGTAATTGTGCAACACAAAGAAACCGTCTTAGCCATGCTGGCTGAACCAGTTTTGGGGCAATTTGGAATCGTATTTGTGTTGGTTGCGGCCGTTTTTTCTACTGCCTCAGCGATTTTAGCTACGATATTTGCGATATCACGTTTGGCAAAACGAATTGCAGCAGATGGGCAGTTACCGGATCAACTTACCAGGCTAAAAAGTTCAGGCGTGCCGGTTTACTTTACCTTATTGGTTACAGTGCTTGCTATGACGGTTCAATTCTTTGGGAACCTCAAACAGATCACAACCTTTTCGAGTCTCGTTTTTCTGTTCGTCTTTTCTATCGTCAACTTTATGGGCTATAAGCATTCGATTTATGAGGGTTGGAAAAGCAGTCTTCCCCTTGTGGGCGCCGTTGGATGTTTTGCGGCAATGGGTGTTTTGTTATATAAAACTTTTGTCACCAATAAAGAAACGGTATTCATCGTAGGGGTAATCGCAATGGTGTTACTTGGTTGCCGCGAGGCGTATATTTGGGGGCATTCAAAGTACAAAGGAAAAAGAAATTGAATAACTACTAACTTAATTGGAAAGTAAAGTGAAAGAACCAACTATAAAGAAATCGCTAGAAAACTTTTTTAGAAAAGATTCAGCTGCAGGGCTGATGTTATTATTTGCTACAGTTGCAGCGTTAGTGGTAGCCAATAGCCCCATTAGTGAGCTTTACCATCATTTGATGGAATTACATATTTCATTCGACTTTTCTTCGTTGAGCCTTGATCACTCTATACATGCATGGATTAATGATGGGTTAATGGCCGTATTTTTCCTGTTAGTAGGGCTGGAAATTAAACGTGAGCTTAAATACGGAGAGCTCTCGTCGGTGCAGTCGGCCTTACTTCCGGTTATTGCAGCGATATGTGGTGCAGCTCTACCTGCATTAATTTTCTGGGCGTTTAATGGCGGATCGCAATACATGAACGGTTGGGCAATACCTATGGCTACAGATATTGCTTTTGTAATTGGGGTGATGGCCGTGTTGGGCTCAAGGGTACCGATTTGGGCTAAAGTATTTGTCACCACTATA
>CAYNKF010000359.1:0-2872 GCA_964397705.1 uncultured Balneolaceae bacterium
CGGCTGAAGTTTTCCGGCTGGTTTTCCAGAAAAAATTTTCTGCCTTTATTCCGTATAACATTCAAGTCCTGGTCTATTGACCTGAGTTTTTGCAAAAGCAATTGTCCGTTTTTGTTAACATGCCAGATATAAGTAGCTTCTTCAGTGTCCAGGGTTTCCAGAACTACATGATATTGTTCTGTTCCTTGAAGTAGGTGTTAAAGATACTGTAAACTGTACCACTTTCGATACGCAAAAGTGTACCACTCTGAGAAGTAAAATGATGTTAAACTTGTTCCGGAATCAAAACCCGGATCATAATGTACAGAGTGGATATGTATTATACGGTAAAAACCTTACACAAAAAGGGCTATAGTAAACGAAAGATCTCAAAGGAACTTGGGATACACAGGAATACTGTCTCAAAGATATTATCTGAAGTATCATCTGGAGAAGCTTACCCAAAGCCTTTTTCACGTAGCAAACTACTGGATAATTATAAAGATCAGATCGAGATATGGATTAGTCAGGATAAATCAGCAGTTCTGATACATGAGTATTTACTTTCCAAGTATAGCGTTAATGTTGCCTATACTACGGTTGTTAAATATGTAAGAAGCCTGAAACATGAAGAAGTTTACATTCCACTGCTTTGCGATCCGGGAGAGGAAGCACAAGTTGACTTTGGTTATCTGGGCCTCTTTCAAAAAGATGGTCGTTCGGTAAAAGTGTGGGTCTTCAGTATGATATTAAGCCACAGCCGTTATTCATGGTCTGAGGTTGTACTGGACCAATCTGTAAGCACATTTATCCGTTGTCATATAAATGCCTTTGAATATTTTCAAGGAATACCTGCCACAGTTAAAATCGATAACCTTAAGGCAGGGGTTATTAATCCAAGCTTCTATGAACCCATTATACAACATCAATATGCCTGCTTTCTTGAGCATTATGGTTCCACTCCTGTAACCGCCAGAATACGAAGAGGTCAAGATAAAGGGAAGATAGAAAGTGGGGTTAAATATATTAAGAACAACTTCCTTAAACGTATTGAAAATAGAGATTATAAAATGTTACAACCGGCACTGGAAGTATGGACCAGTAAAACATGCAACAGGCGACTGCATGGTACAACCAGGAAGATACCGGCAGATGTATTTGAAAATACAGAAAAGAAAACTCTATTGCCATTACCCAGAGAGAGGTTCGAGATATTTACTACTGAGAAAAGGAAGGTAAATGCCTATGGGCATATATCGTATCAGTACAATTATTACTCAGTCCCTTATCAGCACACCGGGGAGGAACTGACCATCCAGAGCAACAGTAGTATACTTAAGATATTGAAGGAGCAGGACCAGGTTGCTGTTCATACAATATGCGACAAACAGGGTCATTTTATAACTAAGGAAGAGCACAAGCCTCCCTATAAACAAAAGAAATCCCGGGAGCATTATCAAGCAAGAATAGATGCAATAGGTCCTAATGCAGTAATATTTATGGAAGAGTTGGAGAAACTCCGGCCACGTCATTGGCATGAGATAATACGAGGCATATTAAGTCTTGAGAAGCAATATAACAGAGACCATATTGATCTCTCTTGTGGGCGAGCTCTTGCCTATGGCGCATTAAGTTACCGGGAGGTGAAAAGCATACTGGAGAAGAAGTTATACCAACAGGAGCCACAGGAACGCCTTATGCCTGTATTGGGAGGCTATGGTCATGATTTAAGTACTTATGATAAAATCTAAATAGTTATGGAAGCAATAAAAGAACGATTAAGACATCTGAAATTATCCGGAGCATCCAAGTCTCTGGAATCAAGAATCGATTATGCACAAAGTAAGAAAGTTAGTTATATTGATTTTCTGGAACTACTGCTTGAGGACGAATGGGTAGTAAGGCAAAATAATGCTTACCAAAGAAGACTAACTCAGTCTAAGCTAAACCAGCAAAAGCGTATGGACAATTACGATTTTACAATGCAACCCGAACTTGATAAATCACTTTTGATGGAGTTAAGTTCCTGCCGGTTTATTAACCTCAAACAAAATGTGATACTAATGGGTAAGCCAGGTGTCGGAAAAACACATCTAGCAAATGCATTGGGTCTTGAAGCATTAAAAGCTAGTCACTCAGTATTATTTATTCATGCAAACTCTCTTATCGATCAGCTTAACAGGTCTAAAGCAGATGGGAGTTATTACAAAATCATGAAAAGAATCATCAAGACAGATCTATTGATCCTGGACGAAGTGGGGTTCAAGAAGTTCCCTCAAAATGGTATTGATGACTTTTTTGAGATTGTCAGGCAAAGATACGAGACAGGATCAACTATCGTTACTACAAACCGGAACTTTGAAGACTGGGGACAACTGTTTGGAGATAAGATAATGGCATCTGCAATCATTGATCGGCTGGTTCATCATGCATATATTACAAAAATCAAAGGAGAAAGTTATAGAGTTAAAAACACTGAGAAAACAGATAAATAATGATAATTTATTTACCTTTCGGGTGGTACACTTTTAAATATCCTTCCTGGTACACTTCTAGATATCATTAACATATTGTAGAACTGCTAACAGAAATATATAGCTTCCTGGACATCATACTCCCAAGTCTGCCGGTTAACTCTATTGCAAAGGTTTCCAGAATCATGGATGCCCTTTTTGTTCTTCTGGAGTATCGTATTATTGTTGGTGGTTGCTCAGAAAACACCTTTTGGATGCATTTCTTGTTGCCACACTTAAATTTACGGGTCTTCAATACAATGACTGTCCTGTTTTGAAAAACAGGAAGATCGGTTATTGTACGATAATAATAGTCATGAACCCGGTTGCTGTATTTACCGCAAGAGGGACATTTTGAACGGCGTGATTTCGCAGATGCG
>CAYNKF010000360.1:0-965 GCA_964397705.1 uncultured Balneolaceae bacterium
ATTACTGATAAATGGTCAGCGGGTATTGGCCGCTCCTCACTGTTTAATGTCGTTGATTTTCGAACGAAATATGCTTTATTGCAACAAAATTCCAGTGGTTCAAAACCTATCAGTATATCGTTGAAAGCTGATTTAGGTATCGTAACACAACAAAACAGGCAGCCATTTAAGGATGATTTAACTACGCTGACATCGGCCATTATATCCAAGAAAGTTAATGAACAGATCAGACTACAGCTATCTCCAATATACGGATACTTCAGTTCTGTAAGCGCAGATAATCAAACTCATTTGTTTTCAATTGGTCTGGGATCACAAGTTAATATATCCGATAGATTTGCCTTTATTGCAGAATACTATCCCATCATTGGGGAGAAAAATCCAAACACCAAAAATACGTTTTCGTTGGGATTAAATATCCTGACCGGTGGACACGTATTTCAGTTATTTTTCGCCTCTACCCGATGGCATCTGGAACAGTATGCGATGGCTCAGAATCGTGAGCAATTTTGGGCTGGTGACTTCCGCTTCGGATTTAATGTGAACCGAATTTTCGGATTGTAAATACTATTCTATCAATGAAACTGCTTCACGGGCAACATCCCTGTTATATTCAAAAGCCAGATTTTTATAGTTGATAACGTCTACTATTGTCCCGATAAAACAGAGTCCCGCAGTAAACAGATATAACAGGCCCATCCCCAATTGGCCCACAAGAAATCGATGAACCCCGGCTACACCAAAAAAGCCAATAAGTGCTGTTAGTAATACAGTCTGTGGATCTTGTCTTCGCGCCCTGTAGACCTGGGTAAATCGATCAGCCGACTTTTCGTCCATCGATTCCATTACCTTTGAGATATAAGCTGCCTCGTCCCCCTCAAGTTCGGGTAAATAATCTATTACATTAGCCATGATATTATTTTTTTATGTTAGTCAGTATGTTTGTTGTTTTGATATTGAGCAAC
>CAYNKF010000360.1:975-2864 GCA_964397705.1 uncultured Balneolaceae bacterium
TTATGTTATTATTTAAAAAGTTTTGAGAAAATAGATAGAATATTCTTCCTAATATAATGAGTAAAGCAAATGGTCCTAAAATATTGGCTTTCAAAGCATTGTGAATTTCACCTCTAAATATAAAAGATACTGAATGGCCTAATCCATCTCCTGGGCAATAGGGAAAGTTCAGGTTTTCCAACAAACATAAACCCGAACCATTTGTAGTCGTCGGATCCATAAAGGCCAACAACAACAGCCCAATACTAAAGACTGTAATTTCAAAATAATTTCGGTATAAATAAGTAATAATCTCTTTCATCACAATGACGGATACGGTAATTTTTCTTCCAAGGTTACAAAAACAATGAAATAAAAGTTAAAAGTGTCAGAAATTTTTATTTGATTTAAACCCACAAATAAGGAATTACAATCCACTCCTGTTTGTTTTCACGACTAATTTATCTGTTGAGTTAAATCTTTTATTAAGAGCATGATTAATTACCTTCGATCCCCTCAAAATCTTTTTCATTATTTTAGTATTTTTATCCGTTGTGTAGTCTTATATACGGTTTTATTTGTGTTTTTTACAACCGAAGCTAATGCCCAAGTAATTGATGATAGTTTAAAAATTGACCTCGAACCTATAGAAGTTACAGCGATGCATTCGGTGATTAGTTCATCGGATGCCCCAGCTGCACTCAGTACTCTTTCTCGTGATCTAATCGATATTAACAGCAGTGCCTCTCTTTCACTTGAAGACATTAGTCAGCAAATGCCCGGAATCTGGGTTAATGATCGCCAAAATTATGCACTTGGAGAACGTCTGACTATACGGGGTATAGGTTGGCGCGCGGCTTTTGGCGTGCGCGGTGTGCAGGTTGTGCTTAATGATATTCCTTTAACAGTAGCTGACGGACAAACCATGCTCAACATTGTAGATCCGGCATTTATCCGTCGAGCTGAGCTTCTAAGAGGTCCTGCTGCAACTTATTGGGGGAATAGTAGCGGGGGTGTTTTATATCTATCTACAAAACCAAATTATCAACAGGAGAAGAATTTTAGGTTGAAAACGATGGCTGGATCTTTTGGGACCAAAAAAGTTGAAGGAGAGTTTTCATTACGTAACCCAAATCATCAAATGACGGGATATACCAGCTATTTGAATACTAACGGGTACAGAGATTATAGTGCAGCACAAGTTTTGCGATCAGGAGTGACAGGGTCGGTAAGCCTTACATCCAAAAGCAATCTGCAATATTACGGAGCAGCTATTTACATGCCCAAAGCGCAGCATCCTAGTGCTCTAAATGCATTTGATGCACAAAATAATCCCACCGCCGCTGTTTCCTCTTTTGTTAATGCTGGGGCTGGTAAACAAATAACTCAGGGGCAAGTTGGTATTTCTTATATGCTACAAACAAATGCTGGCATACTCAATATAACAGGATACACTATTTACAGAGATCTTACGAACCCATTACCTTTTGGTATTATAACTGTCGGTCGGTTAGCTGGTGGTCTGCGGGCTACTTATGATAAAGAATGGGATTCTTTCAAACTACAACTTGGGTTAGAATCCAAATTTCAAAATGATGACCGGGAGGAATTTGATAATATCGGTGATGCAACACGAGGGGCTACCACCGTTGAACAGGTTGAACAGGTTTGGAATCAAGCTATCTTTTCCACAGCCACCTATTCACTCGGGCAATTCCATATACTTGGTGGAATTCGTTATGACCGCATAAATTTCAATACAGATGCTAATTCACCTTCACAGTCCGGTAATCGAACTTTTCAGTCAGTAAGCCCAAGCCTAGGAGTTAGCTATCGCTTCGGCAATCAAAATATATTTGCGAATGTTAATACATCATTCGAGGCTCCTACTACTACCGAATTAGTTAACA
>CAYNKF010000361.1:0-2848 GCA_964397705.1 uncultured Balneolaceae bacterium
AGTTTCTACATCGGGGCTAGTCATATTGCCTGCCGAGCGACGGATGATTGACCCTGTAAAACCGAATCGGCCAGAGGCCCCATTAAGATGAAGGCCACCGACGATTTCATTGTTGTTTGTTGAGAATTCACCGAGTGTTTGTCCCTGCAGGAAAGGCTTTTCATCTACAGCTTCAGGTAAGGAATTGGATATGATATTTACAGCCCCACCGATAGCATCAGAGCCGTATTGTACGCTGGCTGCTCCTCGTAACACTTCGATACGCTCAGCGGTAAAAGGGTCAACATTTGGTCCATGCCTTACGCCATATTGCTGGTAGTCCATGGCTATTCCATCATCAAGAACCCGAATACGACTGCCGCTTAGTCCTCGGATCACAGGTTTACCCGTTTGACTACCGGTAGAGATGCTTGATACGCCGGCTAACTCATCGAGGGAAGCACCCAAAGAGGTCTGCTGTTTGGAGAACTTGGTGTCACCAGTAAGGACGTCAACATCGGCCGGGGTCGTGAGTGGGTCCGAAGCATAAGGAGTGCCCGTTACAATAACCTCATCTGTTTGTAGCGTTCGTTTTTTGAGGATAAGGTTGAGAGTAGTGGCTTCCCCATCCCGGAGTGTCACTTCCCGCGTTTGGGATGTGTATCCCACAAAAGAAAAGGTAAGCGAATACGTGCCGGAGGGAAGGTTTTCTATCTGGTATTTTCCATCGGCATTGGTTGAGGTCCCTTTTCCCAGTTTGGCAAATGCGACATTAACGCCGGGCAGAGGTACTCCTTCAGCATCGGTAACTGTACCGTTAATGGTGGCAGTATTATCAGATTTATTTTGGGCATGTAAAGGTGACGTTAGAAATGATACAGTGAAGAGAAAAGTTAAAAATATGAGGATCTTTGCTTTAAATAGATGCAGCATAATAAATTATTTGATTTCAAATAAGTCATGTAAATGAATGATCTGCTAATCATGATATACGGGTCGGTGGGGACTTATTAGAAATGAGGAGGTAATCACCTAATCCTGTAAAAAGTCGGTTTAGAAGTGAAAAAGTATGGCTTTGAAAACTTAAAATACCTCCCGTTTGGGTTTGGGTGGGAAAGCTTTGAATTAGGTGAAGGCAGGCCAGGCAGTCCGGTTGGTCAATACTGATATGGCTTTCAAGCTGATGTTGATCAGAGAAAATGGAAATATCATTATGGAGGTGGAATGAAGTCCCAATAAGACATAGCCCAACTACCAGTAGAAGTGCACGGTTTGTTATGGTAGGGGGTAATGTCATTGTATGTTTAAAGTATTAATTATGACCCTGATTAAGTCCAAATTGATTAACAAGAGTCAATATATGATCATTCTTAAGATCAAAAATATACCCGGTAAAGCATTGAGATATTACGTCCCGGCTGGGGATAAATCTCTTTAATGCGCGAGAGATGATCACGATAGGTAGTATTAAAAATGTTGTTTGCGTTTAATGATACGGTATGAAGCAGGCCCCACTCTTCAAATCTATACTGGCTAAATAAGTTGAAAATAGTATAGTCGTCAGTAGGGGTTTCAAATTCTCCGGTACGTTTTTGAGCGGCAGCAACTCTTGCTTTTGTTCCCACTTTCAATTTGTCATAGGTATAAGACAGCTCAATATTTCCTTTAAATGGAGGAATCATTGGTAACGGTTTCCATTCCTCGCTGGAGTTTATTTGTTCATTTTCAAAAAGTTTGCGCTTGCCGTGGGTGTAGCTTGCTGAAGCTGACAGGGCCCAATGATTAGACAGCTTAAACTGTGAGTTAAATTCAATCCCGGAAAGTACTGCTTCGGTTCCGGTAAATTGATAGATAAACAAGGATTGGTTCTGGGAAGATCGCTGACCAGTATTGCGTGCATAATTGTAGTTGGTGAATCCATTGTGAAAAACGGTGAGTTCAGCACGTGCACTGGTTTTGCGATATCTGAAATAGATTTCTTTGCCCAGGCCTCTCTCGGGATCAAGGTCGGGATTTCCGACTTCAAAAGAATAGGAAGCAAGGTGTGGCCCCTGCGAAAAAAGCTCTTCCTGTGAGGGTGCTCTGAACGAATGAATGATACTGGCTCCCATGAAAAAGCTCCCGCCAAAGTCATAAACAGCATTGGCAGAACTGGCAAGGGCTGTAAAACTTCTATCTCGAATTTCTCGACCCTGGATGGATTGGTTTTCTACATCTGGAAGAGAAGTGGTGTGATCCAGCCGTGCCCCAAGTTCGAGATGTAAAGGCCCTAGATCCTTTTCTTCGATAAGGAATGCCGAGAAACTGTACGAATCGGAGTCGGGGGTCCGAGTACCGGTAACAGCATAGTTTTTGCGTTCAGCCCAAATCCCAATTTTCCCCCCGTCAAAAATACCAACGTCTTTATGATCAGCTTTTACGGAGGCGTTGCTGGTTAAAAGCCCAAATTCGGTGCCAATGATGCCGTTCGATTCAATTTCCTGGTGATAATAGCTTTTGTGAGAGAGATCAATCTGTAGCTTTTCGAATACAGGATGGGTCAGAAAAATTTCAGTATTGCCTTCGACCTGGAGTTTCTCCATCTCAATATTAACGCCGTTTGGATGACCGCCTAACGTATCGGGAGGTATTCCATAGTTGTTCAGGTAAAAACTGGAGGCCAATCCGGCATGTCCCCAAGGACGGATATAGCCGATACCTATGGCATTATTGGTAGAAAATATCCCTGAATTCTCTAGAGTGCCTTCAGGGGTGTTAGTATTACGTGCAGACCGAAGGTTTCCATCAATTTTTAAAGCAAAGTTTTTAGAAAGTGGGGAAAGAAGTTCTATTCCCGTAGCGCCGCCGGTATTCACTGATTCACCCTGCA
>CAYNKF010000362.1:0-2829 GCA_964397705.1 uncultured Balneolaceae bacterium
GCGACCAGGCCGCCGAACGGATGACCATGCTCTACGAGCCGTTTGTCCGCTCCGGCAACCCCATTATTGTGATGGACCGCCGCAGCGCCGAGCTCACCAAGTACGCTGCCAATGCGATGCTGGCCACCAAGATTACCTTCATGAACGAAATTGCGAATATCTGCGAGAAGGTCGGGGCCAACGTTGATAATATCCGCCGCGGCATCGGCACTGACTCGCGCATCGGCAAGCGCTTCCTGTTTGCCGGGATCGGCTACGGGGGCAGCTGCTTCCCCAAAGACGTGCAGGCCATCCACCATACGGCCGCCCAGCACGGCTACGACTTTAAGATTGTCGATTCGGTGATGCAGGTGAACAATGCCCAGAAAGTCTCGATTGTGAAGAAGGTGGAAGACTATTTTGGCACTGATGACTTCTCAGGTAAAACCTTTGGGCTGTGGGGACTAAGTTTCAAGCCCGAGACCGACGATATCCGCGAGGCCCCGGCCCTGTATATTGCCGAGGAGCTCGTAAAGCGCGGAGCAAAACTGCTGGCCTACGACCCAGAAGCCATCAGCACCTTCAAGCAGGCGACCAGCCAGGCGGTGTTGGCTAATACCACCTTCGTCCACGACCAAAAGGAGGCCCTGGATGACATTGACGCGCTGGTGATCTGCACCGAGTGGAACGAGTTCCGGCGGCCGACCGTGGACAATTTTGCCGACGAGATGAAGGACCCGGTTATTTTTGATGGACGCAACCTCTACGACCTCAACCGTGCCGAGCAGGCCGGAATCACCTATATTAGTGTGGGGAGGCCTTCAATAAATGTCAACTAAACGAGTCCTTATTACTGGTGGTGCCGGATTTCTCGGATCACACTTGTGTGATCGCTATTTAAGTGAAGGATATAAGGTCATCTGCATGGATAACCTTATTACAGGTAGTGCTGAAAATATTTCTCATTTAATTGGAAACAAGAACTTCAAGTTCATCAAGCATGACGTTACGAACTTTATTCATGTGAAGGGAGAATTGGATTTAATTCTCCACTTTGCATCGCCTGCCTCACCCGTTGATTACCTGGAGATGCCTATTCAGACGCTCAAAGTTGGATCTCTGGGGACACACAAAGCCTTGGGATTAGCCAAAGAAAAAGATGCCCGATTTCTGTTGGCCTCTACCAGTGAAGTTTATGGTGACCCGCTGACCCATCCCCAAAGCGAAGATTATTGGGGCAATGTGAACCCAATAGGACACCGCGGGGTGTATGACGAAGCCAAACGCTTTGCCGAGGCGATGACCATGGCATACCACCGCTTTCACGGCATTGAGACACGCATTGTACGGATTTTTAATACCTATGGATCCCGTATGCGTCTCCATGATGGGCGTGCCCTGCCCACTTTTATGCGACAGGCTCTGCGCGATAATCCTTTGACCGTTTACGGGGATGGCTCGCAGACTCGTTCGTTTATGTATGTAGATGACCTGGTAGAAGGAGTGTGGCGGCTTTCGCAGTCGGATTATGTGGAGCCAGTAAATATTGGTAATCCCGAAGAGATTACCATTCTTGAATTTGCTAAAGAAATTATCGAGCTCACCGGTTCCCACAGCGAAATTATTTTTGAGGATCTGCCGAAAGATGATCCGCAGATACGTCAGCCGGATATCAGTAAAGCAAAAGAAGTACTAGACTGGGAACCAAGCTATGATCGCCGGGAAGGGCTGACAGTGGCATTGGAGTACTTTGAGAAAAAAGTGTTGGATTCCTAATAACACGATATGAAAGGTCTCGTTGACGTATACCCTTACAAAAAAGTACAGAACGAGGTTAAATTCCTAATTTTAAAACGGGCTCCTGATGTACAATATGCTTATCAATGGCGAATGGTCGGTGGGAAAGTCAATACTGGGGAACCTTTTTATAGTGCAGCAATAAGAGAACTGGAAGAAGAAACCGGTCTTTCTCCCAATCTTTTTTGGTCAATTCCATCATTAAACCAGTTCTATGATCATAATAGTGATAGCATTTTACAGATTCCACCTTTTGGTAGTGAAGTAGATACTGAGGTATCTATTGCATTGAATCATGAACATGTTAGTTGGAAATGGATTTCCCAAGAGGAGATAGATACCTATATTCAATGGCCGGAACAGAAGCGACTTATGAAATTATTGGCTGATATCGTAATATCTAAACAAATTTTAAACGAGTGGATAATAGAATTATAAAATCGTTTTATAGCTGCTTAACAATATTTTTGATTCTTGTTCTCGCTGGATTTTCTATTCCTAATGAATTGCATGCGCAAGACAACGATTCTTCCTATGAACTACTGCCGGCTCCTGATGCATGGTATAATAGTGTTGATGGTGTTCGAATAGGGGTACGACTTAGAGGACAAGTACCTGGGACTTTTGGGGATGGACCGCACCGTTTGAATGCAGGTCTTTGGCTTGGTACAAAATTTCCTACCCAACCTGTTTCATACTATTTGAAATTTACGGAGCCTATTCCTGCAATTTCAGATTTTGGAAATGAGGGAAGCATCTCTGCAAGAACTTCATATCGCACCGGATTTCAAACTCATGGTCTAACCTTTAATAAACGTTGGCAGACTGGCTTTAATGAAATGAATTACAAGGAGTTAGCGATAGGCCTAAGAGGTGAACATCGTTTCAATGAGGATTACTTATTATATCAAAATCTGTGGCAGACTCAGTGGTTATATATAGTAAATACAGCTTTTGATTTTACAGATATTAATAAGTTTGGAAGATATGCACTTTCTATTTCATTTGATGCAAATATTGCAGGGGATGCTGAGCGATTTTTAAGAAGTGAAG